>NZ_WWIA01000782.1 GCF_009870065.1 Streptomyces sp. SID5785
CGGCGAGCACCGCGGCCCCGGCCGCTCCCCGGCTGCGGGCTGTTCCCGTGCCGCGCGTCTGTCCGGTGCCCAGGAACCTCACTACGCTCGATGCCCTCGATCTCCCCATGGCGCGCGAAGCTAGTCCAGCGCCCCGGCGGCGTCCAGAGGGCCCCGGACGAAACGGGCGCCGCGCCCCTTCCGGCGGGCCGGTGACCGAGGTCACTCGGAATTCGTCCGGCCGACTGTGCACGGATCGGCCGGTTCCGTCGTCTATACCGGGTGAGGCCGTCCGAACGTCGTCGTCCTCCGTCCAGCCTTCACAAGGGAGCAGGCGTTGTCCTTCGTCATCGAGCAAGCCGTAGAGGCCCGTCTCGTCGCCGCCGCGCCGCGCATGGCGAGCATCCCCGCGACCCTTCGCTACGACGTGACGGACCCGTTCGCCGTGCGGATGTCCTTCCCGGCACCGGCCACGCTCGAAGGCGTCGAGGTCTCCTGGACGTTCGCGCGCGAGCTGCTCGCGGCCGGTGTGGGCGAGGCGGCCGGCGCCGGTGACGTCCGGGTGCGGCCGTACGGGTACGACCGCACGGAGCTGGAGTTCCACGCGGTGGAGGGCATGGCGATCGTCCACATCCGCACCGGTGAGGTACGGCGTTTCCTCGCGGACACGGACGCGCTCGTGCCGACGGGCGAGGAGTCGGCCTTCGTCGACGTGGACGGGGACCTGGCGGAGCTGCTGCGCTAGGCCGCGTCCGGCCCGGGCCGCGTCGTCACACTCCCGTCCGCTGCGCGACGCGCCTCTCCGCCGTCGCCGAATAGCCGTTGACGCCTCTCCCCCGTCGCCTTACGCTGTATAGCGGTTCTGTTGTCGTCGATCGGAGTAGGACGTTGCTCGTCTGAGGTCCTGAGACACCGCGCGTGTCGCACCCCGCCCGAGGAGATCCGCCGAGCCCCGCTCGACGCCGGTCGCCTCCGCCCGTGCGCACACCGTCGTGTGAGACCTCGGCGATCCGAGCCGTCCCTCCGCCGCAACAGGCCTTTTCTCATGGGCCCGTGGCCCGCGGTGTCTCGAAACGCTTCGCATGTCCGCCGTTCGTTCCGAGCAACCGCGAGGCTTTCTTGTCCATGTCCCCGAACCCCCACGGCTCCGGCCCGGCATCCATCGCCTGCACCGGCCTGACCTACGCCTGGCCGGACGGCACTCCCGTCCTCGACGGGCTGCAGGCCGCGTTCGGCTCCGGTCGCACCGGACTGATCGGCGTCAACGGGTCCGGAAAATCAACCCTGTTGAAGCTGATCTCCGGTGAGCTGACCCCGGCCGAGGGCACCGTACGGGTGGCCGGCGAGGTCGGTCACCTGCCGCAGAACGTCACGCTCGACACCGCGCAGCGCGTCGACGACGTACTCGGCGTCGCCGGTACCCGCGCCGCCCTGCACGCGATCGAGGCCGGAGACGCGAGCGAGGAGAACTTCACCGCGGTCGGCGACGACTGGGACGTCGAGGAGCGCGCCGCGGCGATGCTCTCCCAGCTCGGCCTCGGCCACATCGGCCTCGACCGCACCGTCGGCGAGGTGTCCGGCGGCGAGTCGGTGCTGCTGCGGCTCGCCGCGCTGCTCCTGCGCCGCCCGGACGTCCTCCTCCTCGACGAGCCCACCAACAACCTGGACCTGCACGCCCGCCGCCGTCTGTACGCCGCCGTGGACGGCTGGTCCGGTGTGCTCGTCGTGGTCAGCCACGACCGCGAACTCCTGGACCGCGTCGACCAGATCGCCGATCTGCGCGACGGCGAGATCGTCTGGTACGGCGGCAACTTCTCGGCCTACGAGGAGGCGCTGGCCGCGGAGCAGGAGGCGGCCGAGCGCATGGTGCGCGTGGCCGAGTCCGATCTGAAGAAGCAGAAGCGAGAACTGGCCGACGCCCACGTGAAGCTCGCCCGCCGCAAGCGCTACGGGCAGAAGATGTGGGACACCAAGCGCGAGCCCAAGGTCGTCATGGGCGAGCGCAAGCGGCAGGCCCAGGTCTCGGCCGGCAAGCACCGCATCATGCACGAGGAGAAGCTCGCCGAGGCCAGGGAGCGCCTGGACGAGGCCGTGGAGGCGGTGCGCGACGACGACGAGATCCGCGTGGACCTGCCCTTCACGGCGGTGCCGCCGGGCCGGTCCGTGCTCACGCTGCGCGAGCTGACCCTCGCGTACGGGGCCCGCGTGGACGGCGAGCTCGCACTGCGCGGGCCCGAGCGGATCGCCCTGGTGGGGCGCAACGGCGCGGGCAAGACGACGCTGCTGCGCACGGTCGCCGGGGAGCTGGACCCGGTGGCGGGAGAGGCGACGGCCCATGTGCCGCTGCGCTTCCTGCCCCAGCGGCTCGACGTCCTGGACGACGGGGCGACGGTCGCCGAGAATGTGGCGCGGTTCGCCCCGGACGCGACGGCGAACCGGATCCGGGCCCGGCTCGCCCGCTTCCTGTTCAAGGGGGCGCGCGCGGACCAGCCGGTGGGCACCCTGTCCGGCGGCGAGCGCTTCCGGGCGACGCTGGCGGCCCTGATGCTCGCCGAGCCCGCCCCGCAGCTGCTGATGCTGGACGAGCCGACGAACAACCTCGACATGGCGAGCGTGCGGGGGCTGACCTCGGCGCTGGCCTCGTTCGAGGGGACGCTGATCGTGGCCAGCCACGACGTGCCGTTCCTGGAGTCGCTCGGCATCACCCGCTGGCTGCTGCTCGACGGAGCCCTGAAGGACACGACGCGCGAGGAGGTGGGCGCCGCCTGAACCGGCGAGCGGTCGGGCCGGGAGGTGTGACGTGCCTCTCAGTCCGGCCGCTTCGAGGGCCCGCGTGAGGACGGCTCTTTACCGAGCGCTTAACCTACGGGAACGTAACCTACGACACCGTAGGTAGATCCGCTCGTTCCGCTCGCTGTACCTCCGTCCCCAGGAGCCCTTCGTGACTGTCATCTCCCCCCGCCTCGGTTCGCCGACCACCTGGACCGACGCCCGGCTGCTGTACGCCCTGGAGGAAGTGGTCGAGCAGGAGCTCAATCGGCACCTGAAGGTGGCCAAGGACTGGATGCCGCACGAGTACGTGCCCTGGTCGGACGCGCGCAACTTCCCGGGCTTCTTCCCGGACGGCGAGGCCTGGGACAAGGAGCAGTCCCAGGTCACCGAGATCGGCCGCACCGCCCTCGTGGTCAACCTGCTGACCGAGGACAACCTGCCGAGCTACCACCACGAGATCGCCTCGCTGTTCGGCCGCGACGGCGCCTGGGGCACCTGGGTGCACCGCTGGACGGCCGAGGAGGGCCGGCACGGCATCGTGATGCGCGACTACCTGCTCGCCTCGCGCGCGGTCGACCCCGACAAGCTCGAGGCGTTCCGCATGGCGCACATGAGCGAGGGCTTCGAGTCGGACAACCGGCACTCGATGCTGCACTCGGTCGCCTACGTCGCGTTCCAGGAGCTGGCCACCCGCATCTCGCACCGCAACACCGGGCACCAGTCCGGCGACCCGGTCTGCGACCGCATGCTGGCCCGCATCGCGACGGACGAGAACCTGCACATGGTGTTCTACCGGAACCTGCTGAAGGCGGCCTTCGAGATCGCCCCCGATCTGACGATGCAGGCCGTGCGGGACGTCGTCGTCGAGTTCCGGATGCCCGGGCACGGCATCCCCGGCTTCGAGCGCGCCGCCGCGCAGATGGCGATCGGCGAGGTCTACAACCTGCGCATCCACCACGACGACGTACTGCAGCCCGTGCTGCGCTTCCTGAAGGTCCTGGAGATCGACGGTCTCGGCCCCGAGGGCGTCAAGGCGCAGGAGGAGCTGGGTCTGTTCATGAACGGGCTCGACACCGAGGCCGCCAAGTTCGACGAGAAGCTGGCCGCGCGCAAGGCCCGGATGGCCGCGCGCGCAGCCGCCGGATGACGGCTCAGCCGCGGTCGCAGGAGGAGCGCCTGAGCTGATGGCGCTCCTTCTCGGACAGTCCGCCCCAGACACCGAAGCGCTCGTCGTGCGTCAGGGCGTACTCGAGACAGGCCGGGCGGATCTCGCACATGCGGCAGATCATCTTGGCCTCCCGGACCGAGCTGCCCGGTTCGGGAAAGAAGAAGTCCCCACCGGTCTGGGCGCACAGGGCCTGGTCCCGCCAGGTGGGGCCGGCGGGCGTGAGGGTCGTGTTCGCGTGCATGTCGATCATGCTGCCGCGCCGCGCAAAACGTTCGATCAACGAACGTTCAACGACCGCGCCGGTGCGGCAGCTCCCGCGCGGCACGCTACTTCTCGTTCGGGTCGCCCTTGATCACCGCGAAGCCCGCGCCCGCGGGGTCCGACAGCTTCGCGATCCGGCCGACGCCGGGGAGGCTGACCGGCTCCGCCCGCACCGTGCCGTTCAGCTCGCGCGTCATCGCGGCCGCCGCGTCCACGTCCGGGACGTGCACGTACGGCACCCAGTGGGCCCCTTCGCCCTTCTCCGCGGGGTCGGCCGACAGCGGCACGATGCCGCCGAACATGCCGTTCTCGTCGGTGTCGGCCGGGTTGACCGACGTGTAGGTGCCGCCCGGGAACTGCACGTCGTAGGTGCCCCAGCCGAAGACGGCGGCGTAGAACGCCTTCGCGCCGTCCACGTCGGGCGTGTAGAGCTCCACCCAGTTCAGCCCGCCGTCCTCGGTGACATGGTCGAGCCCCTTGCTCGTCCCCGGCTGCCAGATGCCGAACGACGCCCCGGCGGAGTCGGCCAGGATCGCCATGCGGCCCATGTCCATGACGTCCATGGGCTGGATGACGACGGTGCCGCCCGCCTTGTCGACGGCCGCCGCGGTGGCGTCGGCGTCCCCCGTGCGGAAGTAGACGCTCCAGGCGGGGTCGCCCTGCTCGGGTGTGACGGTCATGCCGCCGGCCGCCGTGCGCCCGTCGAACTGGAAGAGGCCGTACCCGCCGACCTCGGGCCCGCCCGGCAGGAAGGTCCATCCGAAGAGGTTCTTGTAGAAGGAGGCGGCACCGTCCAGGTCGGACGTGCCGAGGTCCATCCAGACCGGCGCGCCGTTCACGTAGTCGGTGGTGATCATGGTCGAGCCCTCCTCGTCGAGGGATGCGGATGCCTGGAGTGCCGAGTCTTCCACCGACCGGCCCGCGACGCCCTCGCACCGCGCTGACCAGGGAAGGTACGGACCAAAGGGCGCCACCTCGCCTCATTGGACCCTTCATTCACTTCTTGAACACAATCAATTCGTGGGAGCGCTCCCTGCCGTAAGTCTTGACGCCCCCGGTCCCGCTCGCCACAGTGGGGCTCCCCCACACCCCCCACGTTTCAGGAGTATGGACCGTGATATCGCGCAGGAAGTTTCTCGTCGGTGCCGGAGCGACCGCCGCGACGGCCGCCGTGTCGCTGACCGCCCCGTCATGGACGGCGGGCGCCGCCCCGGCCACCTGTGAACTGGCCCTGGAGAACAAGTCGTTGACCGGCACGGTGCGCGCCTACGTCACCGGGCACGAGCAGTCGACCGGGAACTGGGTGCTGCTGAAGTCCGACGGCAGCGTCTACCGGCCCGAGTCCCCCGGCGCCCCGCAGACCCCGCTGCCCGTGGACTGCGCGATCCCGCTCGGCGCGGCGGGCTCCGCCCCCAAGGTCGTGACACTCCCTCAGATGTACGGAGCGCGGGTGTACTTCGTCCGCGACGACACGCTCGACTTCTTCCTCAACCCGGGCCCCGGCCTGGTCGAGCCCGCGTTCGCGACGCCCGAGGACCCGAACTACGGCAAGACCTGGTCGTTCTGCGAGTTCACCTTCAACTCCGACCAGCTGTACGCGAACATCAGCTACGTCGACCTGGTCACCGCCCTGCCCATCGGGCTGACCCTCGAGGGCGACGAGACACACACCGTGGCCCCGCTGCCGGACGGCGCCGTCGACAAGATCGCGGCCGATCTGGCGGCCCAGGCCGCCAAGGACGGGCAGCCCTGGGACCAGCTGGTCATCAAGGGCGGCGACGGGAAGGTCCTGCGCGTCATCTCCCCGCAGAACCTGATGGCGCCCTACTTCGACCGGCCCGACGAGATGCCCTTCCGCGACGTGTGGAACGGGTACATCGACCAGGTCTGGGAGAAGTACAGCGGCACCGACCTCAAGATCGACCTCCAGGGCGGGCGCGGCGTGTTCACCGGCCGGGTCAGCGGCGACACGCTCACGTTCAACGGCGGGCACACCTTCTCCAAGCCCACCTCGAAGGACATCTTCACCTGCAACCACGGGCCATTCACCAACGACCCCGCGGACTCCGACGACAAGAAGGGCCTGCTGGCCCGGCTCGCCGCCGGATTCAACCGCAGCATCATGCTCACCCACCCCGAGCAGCCGAACGGCACCACCTCCGGCGACTACTACCAGGACGCGACGACGAACCACTGGTCGCGCGTCGTGCACGCCAACTCGCCGATCGGGTACGCCTTCCCGTACGACGACGTACGGCCCGACGGAGAGCCGGACGTGTCCGGCGCGGCCCACGACG
>NZ_WWIA01000783.1 GCF_009870065.1 Streptomyces sp. SID5785
TGAACTCGGCGGCGGGCAGCACCCGGCGCAGCGCGTCGGCCTCCGTCAGGGCGGGCGACAGGAAGTCCTGGCCGGAGGGCTCCCAGTGCGCGGGGGCGTCGTGGTCGGCGGCGAACCAGTCGAGCAGCCGGGCCCGGACGGCGTCGAGCGTGGTGCCGGTGAGACCCGCGGCCGGGCCCGTGTCGAGGATCAGGCCGAGCGCGAAGGCGCTGTTGGTGTGGATGCCGTGCCGCACCGGGTACGTGGCCTTCGCCAGCCATGCGGTGAGCAGGCGCTCGACGGCGCCGACGGCCGGTCCGAAGGCGTCCGCCCAGCGGGTGCCTGCGCACTCCGCGGCGAGCGCGGTCAGCCAGGCCCAGCCGTAGGGGCGCTCGAAGCCCGGGTGGGCGAGCAGGTAGTCGGCCTCCGTGCGCAGGTGCTCCGCGGTGAGGTGGGCGTCGAGGGCGGCCGTCCCCGGACCCTCGGGGAGTTCGCCGCGGTGGTGCAGGCGGACCAGGAGCCAGTGCATGTGGACCGACGAGTGCCAGTCGTAGGCGCCGTAGAACGCCGGGTGGAGGGTGCGCGGAGTGGTGTCCTCGGTGGGGGACGTCACCAGGTGGGCGGGGAAGTGGGGGTAGGCGCGGGTGACGTTCGCCGTGGCGAGGGCGGCGATCGATTGCGGGGTGGGCATGTCTGGCCTCTCGGGGTCGGGGGTGTGCCTCATCGGCCTGGGCAGGACCTAGTGGGTGGCGCCCTCGGAGGCTCTGAGGTCGGCCCGGGTCGAGGCCGCGGCCGACAGCAACGCCCGGATCCCGGCCGCCACCGTCTCCGCGGGCAGCGCGGGCGCGCCCCCGTCGACGACCTGTTCCGGCGCCCACGGCACGTGGACGAACCCGCCCCGCACCCCGGGGAACTCCGTCGCGAGCAGATGCCCGAGCCCGTAGGCGACGTGGTTGCAGACGAACGTGCCGGCGGTGTTCGAGAGCGCCGCGGGCACGCCCGCCTCCCGCAGCGCGGCCACGCACGCCTTCACCGGCAGCGACGAGAAGTACGCGGCGGGCCCGCCCGGCACGACGGGCTCGTCGATCGGCCGGGCCCCGGCGTTGTCGGGGATGCGTGCGTCGTCGACGTTGATCGCGACGCGTTCCACGGTGACGCCGGGCCGGCCGCCCGCCTGTCCGAGGCAGACGACGACCTCGGGCCGGACGGTGCCGAGGGCGTCGCGCAGGGCGTCGAGGGCGGCGCCGAACACGCACGGCAGTTCCACCGCGGTGACGTCCAGGCCCTCCGGGGGCGCGGCGGCGACGAGGGACGCCGCCTGCCAGGACGGGTTGACGGACGCTCCGCCGAAGGGTTCGAAGCCGGTGAGCAGGATGCGGGTCATGGGCGGGTGCCTCCCAGTGCTAGAAGCCGAAGAGCGCCATCAGGACGACGGTGCAGCCGAGCAGGGCGATGCCGGTCGGCAGCTGTGCCTTGATCGGGCCGTACTGGTCCTTCAGCTCGAGCAGGGTCGCCGGGACGATGTTGAAGTTGGCCGCCATGGGCGTGCAGAGCGTGCCGGCGAATCCGGCGAGCATGCCCATCGCGAGGATGGCGACCTCGTTGCCGTGCATCTGCTGGATGAGCACGGGCCAGCCGATCGCGGCGGTCATGACGGGGAACGCGGCGAACGCGTTGCCCATGATCACGGTGAACAGGAACATGCCGACGCAGTACGCGAGGACGGCGAGGTACTTGGAGTTGTCGGGCAGCACGTCGTTCACGATCTTGCCGACCTGGGTGCCGACGCCCGCGACGGCGAAGATCGCGCCGAGGACGGAGAGCAGCTGCGGCAGCAGCAGCGCCGAGCCCATCGCCTCCAGCATCGAGCGGCCCGCGTGGAGGGGGGTGGACAGCTTGCGCTCGCCGGTGACGAGCATGCCGACGACGAGGCCCACGACACAGCCGAGGCCGAGCCCGATGAGCGTGGCCTTGCCGGTCTCGAACAGACCGGACTCGTCGAGGAACGAGGCGCAGACGATGGCGACGAGCGGGATCGTGAGGGCCGGGACGAAGAGCTTGTTGCCCAGGCGCGCCGCGGACGCCTCGCGCTCCTCCCCCGTGGTCGTGACGGGGGTGCCCTTGCCGATGAAGTTGAAGCCGGCGAGGACGATGAGCGCGAGGACGGCGACGCCGAGCGGTTCGGCGGGCAGCGTGTAGGCGGTCGCGCCGGTGGCGACCCCGGTGCCGTAGGGGAAGGTCAGTCCGAGCAGGCCCCAGAACGCGGCGGAGGTCCAGCGCTTGGGGTTGGTGCGGTCCATGGCCATCTGCACGGCCATGACGACGAAGACGAGCCCGATGAGCCAGTAGAGCCACTCGACCTTGATCACTTGGCGGTCTCCTTCGGCTTCGGGAGGTCGTGCTCGGCGGCGGCGAGCGCCATCTCGCGCTCCAGCTTGCGGTCGAGCATCAGCAGCCGGGCCCCGTGGATGACGAAGGCGCAGACGGCGAGGGGAATGGCCCACAGGGCGAGCTGGGTGGGCTCGAGCTCCTGGTGGTAGGTGGAGTTCACGAAGCCGGTGATCAGCAGGATGGAGCCGATCGCGATGAAGCAGTCCTCGCCGAAGAAGACGCCGACGGTGTCCGCGGACGCGGAGTAGGAGCGCACCTTCTCGCGCAGCCGGTCGGGCAGTTTCGCGCCGAGCCGGCGTTCGGCGGCGGCCTCGGCCATGGGGGCGACGAGCGGGCGCACGGTCTGCGCGGGGCCGCCGAGGTTGTTGAGACCGAAGGCGGCGGTGACCTGGCGGACCAGCAGGTAGACGGTGAGGAAGCGGCCCGCGCTGAGCCGGCCGAGCCTGCCGATGAGGGTGGCGGCCTGTTCGCGCAGGCCGTAGCGCTCGAGCAGGCCGATCACCGGGAGCACGACGGCGAACACGGTGACGGAGCGGCTGTCGGCGAACGACTTCCCGAAGGCGGCGAGGATCTCCTGCGGGTTCATCGTGCCGAGCAGTCCGGTGGCGATGCCGGCGACACCGACCACGAGGACGGGATTGCGGCGCGTGACGAATCCGAGGATCACCACGAGCACGCCGAGAAGAACGATCATGCGGCGGCCTTCTTCAGTGCGCACAGGGCACGGGACGAGGGGCACGGCACCGGGCACGCGTCAGCACTGAATCTGCCGTTCCGGTTCCATGGGGGATGCACGGACCCTAGGCGATCGTTGAACGATCGAACAAGGGGTTCCGCCCTGTGAGTTCCATCTTGTCGAATCGTTCAACAATCGCCTACGTTGAGGACGTGACCCAGCACGTGATCGACCTCAACGCGGATCTCGGCGAAGGCTTCGGCCGGTGGACCCTCACCGACGACGAGGCCCTGCTGTCGGCCGTGACCAGCGCCAACGTCGCCTGCGGCTTCCACGCCGGCGACCCGTCCGTGATGCGCCGCGTCTGCGACCTCGCCGCCGCGCGCGGCGTGCGGATCGGCGCCCAGGTCTCCTACCGCGACCTCGCCGGCTTCGGACGCCGCGCGATGGACGTGCCGCCGGACGAACTGGCCGCCGAGGTCGCCTACCAGATCGGGGCGCTGCGGGTGTTCGCCGAGGCCGCCGGCGCCGGCGTCGCCTACGTGAAACCGCACGGCGCCCTCTACAACCGCACCGTGCGCGACGCGGAGCAGGCCCACGCCGTCGTCACCGGCGTCACGCTCGCGGGCGGGGCGCTCCCGGTGCTCGGGCTGCCCGGCTCGCAGCTGCTCGACGCCGCCGCCGCCGCGGGTCTCACCCCCGTGCCCGAGGCCTTCGCCGACCGCGCCTACACGCCCGGGGGCACCCTGGTGCCGCGCCGGGAGCCGCACGCCGTGGTCGAGGACGCCGAGGCCGTGGTGCGCCGGTCCGTGGGCTTCGCCATCGACGGCGGCGTCGAGGCGGCCGACGGCAGCCGGGTCGCGGTCGCCGCCCGCTCCCTGTGCGTGCACGGCGACACCCCCGGCGCGGCGCGCACCGCGGCCCGGGTGCGGGCGGCGCTCGAGTCGGCCGGAGTCACCGTGCGGGCCTTCGCATGAGCGGGCCCGCGGGCGTGACCGTCCGTCCGGCGGGGCGGCACGCGCTGCTCGTCGAACTGCCCGACGCCCCCGGCACCGCCGCCTTCCACGCCGAACTGCTGCGCCGCCGCGCCGCGGGCACCCTGCCCCCGGTCACCGAGATCGTGCCCGGCGCCCGCACCGTCCTGCTCGACGGCGTGCCCGAACCGGCGGCGCTGGCCCGCGAGCTCACCGCGTGGACCGTGCCGCGGACCCCGCCCGCCGAGGGCGCGGTGATCACGCTGCCCGTCGTCTACGACGGCCCCGATCTGGCCGAGGTCGCCCGGCTGTGGGGCGTGCCCGAGGACGAGGTCGCGGCCCGGCACTCCTCGTACACGTACCGCGTCGCGTTCTGCGGCTTCGCGCCCGGCTTCGGCTATCTCACCGGTCTGCCCGGTCCGCTGCACGTGCCGCGCCGTGCGACGCCCCGCACGAGAGTGCCGGCGGGCGCGGTGGCGCTGGCCGGCCCCTACGCGGCGGTGTACCCGCGGGCCACCCCCGGCGGCTGGCAGATCATCGGCACCTACGCGGAGCCGGAGCGGCTGTGGGACCCGTCCCGCGAGCAGGCCGCGCTGCTGACCCCGGGGACCCGGGTGCGGTTCGCGGCCCCGGGCGGTGCCGCGTGAGCACCGTGCTGACCGTCGTGCGCTCCGGCGCCCTCACCACGGTCCAGGACGCGGGCCGGACGGGCCACGCCCACCTGGGCGTGCCGCGCTCGGGCGCGCTCGACGCGCCCGCGATGCGCCTCGCGAACCGCCTCGTCGGCAATCCGGCGCACACCGCCGTCCTGGAGACCACCCTCACCGGCTGCGCGGTACGGCCGGACGCCGCCGTCACCGCGGTGGTGGGCGGCGCCCCGTGCCGGGTCACCGTCGGCGGGCGGCCCGTGCCCTGGGGCAGCCCGGTGCGCGTCCCGGCCGGCGCCGTGCTCGACGCGGGCCCCGCCACCTCCGGGCTGCGCAGCTATCTCGCGTTCGCCGGCGGCGTCGCCGTCGAGCCGGTGCTCGCCAGCCGCTCGACCGACCTGCTGTCGGGGCTCGGCCCTGACCCGCTGGCCGACGGCGCGCTGATCCCGCTC
>NZ_WWIA01000784.1 GCF_009870065.1 Streptomyces sp. SID5785
GAGCACGGGGTTGAGGGAGGACAGCGCGTCCTGGAAGATCATCGCCATCTCGGCGCCGCGGATCCTGCGCCGCTCCTCCTCCTTGAGGGTGAGCAGGTCACGGTCCTTGAACACGATCCGGCCGTCGCTGATCCGGCCCGGCGGCATGTCGAGGATGCCCATGATCGCCTGCGCGGTGACGGACTTGCCGGAGCCGGACTCGCCGAGCACCGCGAGGGTCTCGCCCGCGTCGACCGTGTAGTTGACCCCGTTGACGGCCTTGGCGACACCGTCGCGGGTGTGGAACTCGACGTGCAGATCGTGTACTTCGAGCAACGGCATGGGCGCTACCTCAGCTTCGGGTCGAGGGCGTCGCGCACCGCGTCGCCGAGCATGATGAACGCGAGCACGGTGAGGGCGAGGGCGCCGGCCGGCCACAGCAGCATGTGCGGGGCGTTGCGGATGTACTGGGAGGCGGCCGAGATGTCGATGCCCCAGCTGACGGCGGGCGGCTTGAGTCCGACACCGAGGTAGGAGAGCGTCGCCTCCAGGGCGATGTAGGTGCCGAGCGCGATCGTCGCGACGACGATGACCGGTGCGACGGCGTTGGGCGTGATGTGCCGCAGCAGCATGCGGGAGTTGGAGGCGCCGAGCGCGCGGGCCGCCTGCACGTAGTCGTGCTGCTTGGCGGTGATGACGGAGCCGCGGGCGATGCGGGAGATCTGCGGCCAGCCGAGCAGCACCATGAAGCCGACCACGGGCCAGACGGTGTTGCTGGTGACCACGGACAGCAGGACGAGGCCGCCGAGGATGACCGGGATCGCGAAGAAGATGTCGGTGATCCGGGACAGGATCGAGTCCCAGAAGCCGCCGAAGAACCCGGCGAGACCGCCGAGCACGGAGCCCAGGAGCGAGACGCCGAGGGTGGCGCAGACGCCGACGGTGATGGAGTTGCGGGCGCCGTGCACGGTGCGCGTGTAGACGTCGCAGCCCTGTCCGTCGAAGCCGAAGGGGTGGCCCGGCTGGGAGCCCTCCTGGGCCTTGGAGAGGTCGCAGGAGAGCGGGTTGCCGGACGCGATCGCCTGCGGCCAGATCGAGATGAACACCAGGAACAGGATGATCAGCCCGGAGATGAGGAAGATCGGGTTGCGGCGCAGGTCGCGCCAGGCGTCGGACCACAGGCTGCGGGGCTTGCCGGAGGGGCCGGTGCCGCCGGGCCCGCCGGGGGTCTTGTCCAGGGTCGCCGCCTCGCTGGCGGCGAGGTCCATGGCCCCGCCCGCGCCCGTCCCGGCGATGGCGCCACCGTCCGGTTGCTGTTCAGGCATAGCGGATCCTCGGGTCGAGTACGGCGTACAGGAGGTCGACGATCAGGTTCACCAGCAGGAAGACGAGGACGAGGATCGTGACGAAGCCGACCACGGTCTGCGTGTTCTGGCGGACGATGCCCTGGTAGAGCTGGAAGCCGACGCCGTGGATGTTGAAGATGCGCTCCGTGACGATGGCGCCGCCCATGAGGGAGCCGACGTCGGCGCCGATGAAGGTGACGACCGGGATCAGCGAGTTGCGCAGCAGGTGCCGGGTGATGACGCGGCGCCGCGGCAGGCCCTTGGCGATGGCGGTGCGTACGTAGTCGGCGCGCCGGTTCTCCGCGATCGAGGTGCGGGTCAGCCGGGTCACGTAGGCGAGGGAGACCGACGCGAGCACGAGTCCGGGCACGATCAGTTCGTCGAACGGGGCGTCGGTGGAGACCGCCGGACTGATCCAGCCCCATTCGACGCCGAGCAGCAGTTGCAGCAGCAGACCGGTGACGAACGTCGGGATGGAGATCACGACCAGGGTGAGCAGCAGCACCGTGGTGTCGATCGGCCGGCCGCGGCGCAGCCCCGTGACGACGCCCAGGGAGATGCCGACGACGATCTCGAAGAGGATGGCGACGAGGGTCAGCCGGATGGTGACCGGGAACGCGGTCGACATCAGCTCGGTGACCTTCTGGCCGTTGAACGCGGTACCGAAGTCGCCGGTGAACACGTTCCCCATGTACGTCAGGTATTGCTGGATGACCGGCTTGTCGAGGCCGAACTCCTTCTCCAGCTGCGCCTTCGTGGCCGGGTCGCAGGCCCGGTCGCCGCAGAGGCCGGCGATGGGGTCGCCCATCACGTTGACCATCAGGAAGATCAGCAGCGTCGCGCCGATGAAGACCGGGATCATCTGCAGCAGGCGCCGGATCACATAACGTCCCATGAGGACTCCGGGTTCCGGTTCCGTGAGCGGTGAGGGCGGTGGCCCGGCCGGCGTCCGGCGCGGACCACCGCCCTCCGGGGGTCAGTTGACCTTGATCTCGTTGTAGACGGGGACGCTGAACGGGTTCAGCGCGACGTTCGAGACCTTGTCCGAGTAGCCGGCGCTGCCGTTCTGGTACCAGAGCGGGATCGCGGCCATCTCGTCCCGGACGACCTCCTGGGCCTGCTGGAACGTCTTGACGGCGGTCGCGGTGTCCGACTCGGCGTTCGCCTTGTCGACGAGGTCGTCGAACTTCTTGCTCGACCAGTGCCCGTCGTTGGACGAGGCGTTGGTGTAGTAGAGCGGCTGCAGGAAGTTCTGGATGAGCGGGTAGTCCATCTGCCAGCCGGCGCGGAACGGGCCCTTCATCTTCTTCTGCGTGATCTTGTTGCGGAAGTCGGCGAAGGTGCCGGTCGGGCTGCCGACGCAGGCCTTGTCGTTGGCGAGGGCGTTGTTGATGGAGTTGCAGACCGCGTCCACCCACTCCTTGTGGCTGCCGGTGTCGGCGTTGTAGCCGATCTGCACCTGGCCGCCGGGGATGCCGCCGCCCTCCTTGACCAGCTTCTTGGCCTCGGTGGGGTTGTAGTCGCAGAACTCGCCGCACAGGCCGGGCTTGTAGCCGCCCTTCTCGCCGAGGACCGGGGAGGTCCAGTCGGTGGCCGGGGTGCGGGTCTTCTGGAAGATCGTCTCGGTGATCTGCTTGCGGTTGATCGCCATGGACAGGCCCTTGCGGACCTTGTCGCTGTCCGCCTTGTTCCACGCGGGGTCGTAGAACGGGAAGGCGAGGGTCTGGATGATGCCGGCCGGGGTGTTGATGTACCGGTCGCCGAGGTCCGCCTTGACGTTCTTGAGCTGGGAGGCGGGCACGTCGTCGACGAGGTCGAGGTTGCCCGCGGTCAGGTCGGTGTAGGCGGTGTTGTTGTCGGTGTAGACCTTCAGGTCCACGCCGCCGTTCTGCGCCTTGTCGTCTCCCGGGTACTTGTCCCACTTGCGCAGGGACATCTGGGAGCCCTTCTGGTACTTCTGCACCGTGTAGGGCCCGTTGCCGACGGGCTTCTTGACCCAGGCGTCGTGGTCGTCGAAGAACGCCTTGGGAAGCGGGGCGAAGGCCGCGTAGCCGAGGGTGTCGGGCCACAGCGAGAACTTCTGGTTCAGCTTCACCGTGAAGGTGTTCGTGCCGGTGACCTTGAGGCCGGACAGCTTCTGGGCGGACTGGCTGCCGCTGTCGGGGTGCACCTTGTCGTAGCCGTCGATCTGGCCGAAGAAGTAGGCGTTCTTCTGGTTGTTCTTCAGGCTCGCGCCGTAGTTCCAGGCGTCGACGAACGACTTGGCGGTGACCTTCTCTCCGTTGGAGAACGTCCAGCCGTCCTTGACGGTGATGGTGAAGTTCTGCGAGTCCGTCGTGTCGATCTTCTCGGCGAGCATGTCCTTGGCCTCGCCGGTCTTCGGGTCGTACCGCTTCAGGCCCCGGAAGATCATGTCGAGGACCTTGCCGCCCTGCACCTCGTTGGTGTTGGCGGGCTCCAGCGGGTTCTGCGGGTCGCCCCAGGAGGAGCGCACGACGCCGGAGCCGTCGCCACCGCCACCGCTGCCGCCGCTGTCACCGCCTCCCCCACAGGCCGTCGCCGCAAGGGCTACGGCCACTGCACCTGCAGCCCATTTGGCGTGCGTGGCTCCACGCATGGAGTGCCTCCTCTTACCGATCACGCGTCACGTACGCCTCAATATCGACCCAACCCGGACATGTCGCACTCCGGGTGGGCCAAGCGGTGACCTCGGACGGCGGAAGGGCTCCGGCGGGCTCAGCCGGGCGGCGGCAGCCGGCGCCAGCGGATCTCGCCGTCCTGCCACACCCCGGTGGGGCTCAGCCCGGCGGACCGGGCGACGGCGGCGGAGGCGGCGTGCTCCGGGTGGACGTGCGCCACGACGGCCTCGAGCGGCCCGGCGACCGTCCCGCCGGCCAGCGCGTCGGCCAGCGCCCGCGCGGCCTCCCCCGCGATCCCGCGGCCCTGCCAGGGCGTGCCCACGACCCAGGCGATCTCGGCGACCCGGGCCGCGTGGTCGACGGTGGCCTGGACGGTGCCCGTCAGGCAGTCCTCGGCACGCAGCCGGACCACCCAGTTCAGCCAGCTCACGGCCGGGTCGGGCGAGCCCGCGACCAGCCGCCGGTACCGCGCGCGCAGCGCGTCCTCGGAGTACGGCTCACCCCCGATGAACGTGTGCAGCGCGGGGTCGCCGAGCACCCGGGCCATCTCCGCGGCGTCCGCCGTGCGCAGCGGCAGCAGGTCGAGCCGCGGGGTCGCGACGGGCCTGGCCTCGATCATGCGGGCACCTCCGGGGCGAGGAGACGAGGGAGACGGGAGAGACAGGACAGACACGGGAGTCAGGAGAAGGGAACCGCACAACGCCGCCGGCCCGCACCCCCTGCGGGGAGTGCGGGCCGGCGGGCGCGAACGGCTCGGGCCGGGCGGTCAGGCCGCCTGGACCACGTTCTTCTCCTCGGCGAAGTGACACGCGGACTCGTGCGCGGCCTCGGTGTCGGCGCTCTTGAAGCGCTCCGGGATCGCCAGGAGCGGCGTCTCCTCGGCGCACCGGTCCTGCGCCTTCCAGCAGCGGGTGCGGAAGCTGCAGCCCGACGGCGGGTTGGCCGGGGAGGGCACGTCACCGGTGAGGATGATGCGCTCGCGGCCCTCACGGGCCTCCGGGTCCGGCACGGGCACGGCGGACAGCAGCGCCTGCGTGTACGGGTGCGTCGGGTGGTCGTAGATCTGCGTGTCCGTGCCGATCTCGGCCATCTTGCCGAGGTACATGACCCCGACCCGGTCCGAGATGTGCCGGACGATCGACAGGTCGTGCGCGATGAAGATGTAGGAGAGGTTGAACTCGTCCTGCAGCTTCTCCATCAGGTTGATGACCTGCGCCTGGACCGACACGTCCAGGGCCGACACCGGCTCGTCGCAGATGATGATCTCCGGGTTGAGCGCGAGGCCGCGGGCGATGCCGATGCGCTGGCGCTGGCCGCCGGAGAACTGGTGCGGGTACCGGTGGATGTACTCCGGGTTGAGACCCACGACGTCGAGCAGGTCCTGCACCTTGCGGCGCCGGTCGCCCTTCGGGGCCACCTCGGGGTGGATCTCGAAGGTCTCCCCGATGATGTCGCCGACCGTCATGCGCGGGTTCAGCGACGTGTACGGGTCCTGGAACACCATCTGGATGTTGCGGCGGACGGCCTTCAGCGCGCGCCCGGACAGCTTGGTGATGTCCTGGCCCTTGTAGAAGACCTCGCCCGCGGTCGCCTTCTCCAGGCTCATCAGGAGCTTGGCGACGGTCGACTTGCCGCAGCCGGACTCGCCCACGATGCC
>NZ_WWIA01000785.1 GCF_009870065.1 Streptomyces sp. SID5785
AATGCAGGGCCGCCAGGTGCACGGCAAATCCGTCGGCCACCCGGTGCCGCTCAGCTTCCCTGCTTGTGCGGCTCAACAGGCTCTCGGAGGCAGCCGGACGGTCGACGACCGCCAGCGCGAGCACGACCACCTGACGGCCGACGAGACCCAGTCGATCCAGCGCCGCTCGAGCTTCGGGACCGCCCTCCAGCGCCCTGCCCAGGAGATCCGCCCGCAGCCGCCGCTCGGAATCGGCTCCGGCCCGCAGCCGTAGCAGGTGCAACGCGACCAGTCGCGCAGCGTCGACGAGCGCGTCCCGCCGCGGCGGGGACAAGGGCTCGTGCACCGCAGCCCAGACCGAACCCAGCAGCTCGTCACCTGCCCGCACGGCCATCGCGGCGCGGGGGAGCGCCGCGTCACCGTCGCCCAGTTCCACCGCACCGATGTGGATCGGCTCCTCGGACCGGTACAGCTCCTGCAGAACGCCCCGCTCGGCGAGGAGCTCCGCATAGTGCGGGGGCACCTCACGGCCCAGCACCGTCCGCACTCGTGCAGCATCCGCCCGACCCTGGTGCCGGGAGAAGGCCAGCACCTGGAAGTAGCGGTCCTCGATCGTCACGGGGGCGTCCAACCGGCCCGCGATGGCATTCGCCAGGGAGAACAGATCCGTCCCGGTCCCGCCCTCCACGACGCCGTCGCCCAGGACATGGGCACCGTCGTCCCGCAGGACAGATCTGATCATGACCGCGAGCTGGACCCAGGAAGCCCCGGGAGCGGCCGCGAGCACCACCACTGCGGACTCCGCACCTGCCGCGGCGGCCCGGACAGCGTCGGACACGGGCGCCTTGACGACCAGAGCGCCCGCCCGTCCGTCGAGCTTCTTCAGAAGATCCACGAGGGCGCCGGACTCCTGGACGCCCACGCCGAGTACGACCGAACCGGCCGGAACGGGAGACATGTCTCCCTCGTCGTGGATGACCACTCCGCCCACCAGGGGCACCCGCTCCGGGTCACCCGACACCACATCCAGCAGTGTGCCCCCAAGACTGTCGAGCACCTGCCCCAGACTCACCCCGCCCATGGCCTCACCTTAGGGGTTCTCACAGTTTCCCTCAGGCGTGCGTCACCAGGTAGGCGGTGCCGGTGCCCCGCCGGGCCCTCTCGACGGCGTCGAGCCGGGCGAAGTCGTGCGGCGCCATCAGCTTCTGCCAGGTGGCGAGGTCGTGGACGGCCCACATGTCGTGCTCTCCAGGGTCGAGTCGGATCCGGCCGAGCTGGTCGGCGGTCAGACGGCCACCGTCGAAGACGAGCCCGAGCTTGTTCAGCGGGACCCGTGGACCGGCAGGCAGGAAGTGCGTGAGGAGCAACTTGGGTGCGCGTGCGCCGAGTTCGAGACCTGTCTCCTCGAGGGTCTCGCGCAGCGCAGTGCGCAGCGGATCCTCGCCCGGCGCGTCCAGGTTGCCGCCCGGGAACTGCCAGCCACGCCTGCCGTACACGGAGCGCAGCTGGACCGGCCGGTCCCACGCGTCGCGGAGGTACAGGCAGCCGTACACGGTGTGGTGGGGCACGGTCTGCACATACTCGGCAGGAGGCATCGGCAGGGGCCGGCCGCGGCGGGCAGGGCGCTGGTCGAAGGCGAGGGCGAGGACGCCCTGGGCCTCCTCGTCCGGAGGGTAGATGCTGCGGAGGCGCTCGAGCAGCGCGTCGGGCGTGCTGTCGGCGTCGATGCGCGCGGGGTCCTCCGCACCGAGCAGCTCCTCGAACGAGGCGTATGCGGTGACGTGCTGCACGCTGATGTCGAGCTCTCGCCCGGTGTCCCGGTCGCGGAAGACGATCGTGTCACCGGCTGTCACTGCCCGCCTTGATGCGGTCGCGGTTCTCACCTCGATCGTCTTGCGGCCTGCCTCCACCTGGCGGTAGTACCGCCCCTGCAGATGCATGTGATGTTCGCGAGGTGCGTCTCCCGCCGTCGGGCAGGAGCTCTCCGGGATCGACGGCTGTGAGTCCTCGGGCACGTGTCGCCTCCGTTCGGTGCGGTGCTCCCCACGATGCCACCGGGTCCCCGTACGTCGCCGGGGGACGCGACCGCAGGCAGGGGCGGCCGCGTCCGGCGTACGACGACGGCCGGGCACCCCCCTCCGGTACCCGGCCGTCGTCGTGGCGTCAGACCCTCGTCACATTGCCGTCAGACCGACGGCAGACGGTTGTCAGACCGCCGTCAGCGTCCGAGGAACGCGTTGTGGACGGCGATCACGGACTTGTTGCCCTGGCGGTCGACCACGGTCGCGCGCAGTGCCACGCCCCGGTCCTTCGAGGGGGCGAGTACCGCGGCCCGGCCGCCGAGGGTCGGGGCGGGGAACCAGTGCGCTCCGTCGTCGTACGAGGCCTCGACCTTGAGCGACGCGAGGTTTCCGTCGGCGGCCGAGCCCTGGATCTCGTAGGGGATCAGCATGAACCGTCCGGCCCTGGCCCTCGACGTGAGGTCGAGGTCCGGGTGGAAGCGGACCGTAGAGGCACCCACCTCGCCCTTGTCCCCGCCCTTCGAGCGGAAGGTCCAGCTCGCGTCGATGCGGGTGGCCACGGTGAACTTCGCGGCGTCCGACCGCACTTGAGAAGTGGTCAGCGTGTACCGGCTGTCGTCCTGCGGCACGTCGAAGGAGGCGAGCCTCAGGTCGTTGTCGTTCTCCGCGATCTTCTCGCCGTCACGGTAGAGCGTCGTCGTCGCCTTGACGGGATCCCCGTCGACCAGACCGGTCGGCTCATGGCCGTCCCCGTCGGAGAACATGCCCAGCATGGCGTAGAGCGAGTCGCCGGAACGGATGATGCCCGAGTCCTCCTCGGTGCTGAACACGGGTCCGTGGACTCCGGTGTTGAAGTCGGTCCGGTAGGTGCGGCCGGACGCGAACTTCTTGGAGTAGATCCAATAGGAGGTGTCCGAGGGCAGCCAGCCGTTCGGCAGCGGATCGCCGACCTGATCGCCGAACACGCTCCAGGTGGCGTCGTTGTCCGTGGACACGTACAGCTTCTGCCGTGACTCCGCGTCGACGAAGCGCCCGGAGGCGGCACCGGTGAGCGTGTCGGTGCCGGCCTTGACACTGCCCCCGGCCGAGATCCAGGCGGTCTTGCCCGGAGCCGTGGCACCCAGGCCCGCGTCGATCAGGGCCAGTTGCTTCTTCGCCGGATGCTTGGTGAAGCCGTCCACGAGGCGAGGCGCCGCACCGCCGTACACCAGTGAGTACTGGGTGTCGTCGCCCTTGACGAAGTCCGCGTCCCAGAGCTGGGTCAGTGAGCCGTCGGCGAGCTCAGGACCGAGATGCGCGGAGCGGACGTTGTCGTACGAGCCGAGCTGCCAGGCGAACTTGTTGTCCCGGTAGCCCTTCTTGACGCTGTACGCCATGTAGGCCTGGCTGGGCTCGGCGTCACGGTCGGGGGCGGTGATGTCGACCGGCTTCGCGGTGCGGGCGTCCAGGGTGACAGTGGTACCCCGGTCGGTGACCACGAGCTTCGGCTGGGCGATCCAGTCGAGGCCCTTCGAGAGATCCCCACGGTCGCCGATGATCATCGTCTGCACGGTGTACTCGCCGGCCGGCAGCCGCAGCGTGGTCGACTCGCTCGCCTCGTCGATCGCGTACTCGGCGACGTCGTACTGGTCGCTCAACTCGGTGACGTAGGTCTGGAAATGCTGCGCCGCCCGGCCGTCGCGGCCCAGGTGCTTCAGCTCCACCGGATACGAGGCGATCTCCTTGTCGACGGCGAACGCACTGCGCACGCTCTGCCCGTCGCCAGTGGCGACCACCGCGCCGCTGTACGCGCCGTTGGGCGCCTCGACCCTGGTGTCGGCGGTGAGCGTCGCCTCAGCGGTTCCGCCTGCGGGAACCGTCAGCTGCGCCGGGCCGACCTCGAACATGCCGTCGGGGGCGGCCGCGCCCTCGGGGCCCTTGCCGCTCACCGCCAGGTCGAGGGTGACATCGGTCGTGCCCTCGTTCTTGTAGGTGAGGGTCCTGGTGATCGGCTCGTCGTCCTCGTGCGGGTAGCTCGCCGTCCCGAGATCGAGGGAGACAGGAGTGGCGCGCACGGTCTGGTCGAGCGCCTTGTCGGACTGGATGCGGCCCGATCCCTGCTCGAACGCGGTGTAGCCGACGTCCTTGGCGGACGCGGTGAGGACGCCCTTGAGCTCGGCTGCCTTCCACTGCGGGTGCTGCTGCTTGAGGAGCGCCGCCGCTCCCGCGACATGCGGCGTGGCCATCGACGTACCCGAGATCGTCATGTAACCGGGCGGGTTCTCGCCGACTTCCTTGGCGATGGCGTTGCCCGGGGCGGAGGCTGCGGTGATGTCGACACCCGGGGCCGAGACATCCGGCTTGATCCCGGAGTCGGCGACCAGCGGGCCGCGGCTGGAGAAGTCCGCCAGCTTGTCGCTCTTGTCGACGGCCGCGACGGTGAGCGCGCCCTCGGCAGCGCCGGGCGAGCCGACCGTCGACGCGCCGGGGCCCTCGTTGCCCGCCGCGATGGCGAACAGCACGCCCTGTTCGGTGTACGTGTCGACGGCCTGCTCCAGCGGATCGACGCCGGGGCTGTCAGGGCCGCCGAGGCTCAGGTTGACGATGTCGGCGCCCTCCCCGGCCGCCCACTCGATCGCCTCGATGATGTCCGACTCCTCACCGCTGCCGGTGTCGTCGAGGACCTTCCCGTCGATGATCTGTGCGCCGGGCGCGACGCCCTTGTACTTGACGCCCTTGCCCGCGATGGTCGACGCGACATGTGTGCCGTGCCCCTGGTGGTCGCGATTGTCGGCGGACGCGGAGAAGTTCTTCTCGACGAGCTGTTGGCCCTGCAGCTCCGGGTGCGTCTCGTCGACGCCGGTATCGAGCACGGCGACCTTCACACCCTTGCCGTCGTAGCCCGCCGCCCAGACCTTGTCGGCGCCGATCTGCGGTACGGAGACGTCCAGTTGGGCCTTGACCGTGCCGTCGAGCCAGACCTTTGCGACACCGGACGCGGCGGAGCGGCTGACACCGTTGTCGGTGAGCGCGTTCCACAGAGCGGGCAGATCCTTGGCGGGCGTGGTGACCGCCTCGGCGTCGAGGGACTTCAGGCTACGGCGTACCTCGGTGGCCCCCGCACCGTCGACCTGGGCGCGGGCCGCGGGTGCCGCGCCCTTGTAGCCCACGATGACTTTCAGGCCGTCCTTGTACGCCGCGCGCGCCGCCTTCGTGGCGAGCGCCGTGGCGTCGAACAGCCGCCTGTCGAGTGTCCCGTCGGATATCAGGCGCTGGGCGTCGAGCGGGACGGCGTAGTCGTGTCCGCCGTCGCTGTGCACGGACACGGGGACGTCTTCGCGGCCCTTCGCCGGATGGATGCCGCTGATGCGCCCGTCGGTCACCTCGACCGTGTCGCCGGTGATGAGGTGAACGCGCTGAGGCGCCTTCGCGGCCTTCGCCTGACGGGACTTCACCGCCTGGGGCGCTGCCGGGGTTCCGGCGGCGATCGCGGGGGCGGAGCCTGCTGTCATCGCCAGCACCGCGATGGCGGCGGTGGCGACGACACGGGGTCTTCTCGCATGGGTTCGCACGTGGA
>NZ_WWIA01000786.1 GCF_009870065.1 Streptomyces sp. SID5785
TGCAGGGTCTGCTCAAGGGCCACGAGGAGGAGGCGTACCGGGCGCTGAAGAACAACGCCGACGGCGTGCCGCCCACCGACTCGGCGCCCGTCGGCCGCGAGGCCAACAAGGAGTACCTCGCCGACGGCTTCGCCCCCTACGTCAAGGACCGGCCGCACGCGAAGCCCGGTGACTCCGACTACGACCACGGCGCATCGGCCACCCTCGAGTACGCGCTGTCCGACGCGATGCTCGGGCAGATGGCCGAGGAGCTCGGGCACGACGCCGACGCGAAGCGCTACACCGAGCGCGCGCAGAACTACCGGAAGATCTTCGACTCCTCCACCGGCTTCTTCCGCGCCCGGGACGCCTCCGGCGCCTTCACCGGACCGGCCGACCCGGCGCAGAGCGAGGGCTTCCACGAGGGCACGTCCTGGCAGTACCAGTGGCTCGTCCCGCAGGACCTGCCCGGCATGGTCGGCCTGATCGGCGGCACCGACCTGGCCAACCAGCGCCTCGACTCCTTCTTCGCCTACGACCAGCTGGTGAAGGACCCGGCGAAGACCGCCCGCGAGGTGTGGGTCAACGGCCCGTACGACTACTACAACGCCGACAAGTACAACCCGCAGAACGAGCCCGACCTCATCGCCCCGTACACGTACCTGTCGACCGGACAGCCCTGGAAGACCACCGACGTCGTGCACGCCGCGCTCACCCTCTTCACCGACACGCCGACCGGCATGACCGGCAACGACGACCTCGGCACCATGTCCGCCTGGAACGTCCTGTCGTCCATCGGGATCTTCCCGGTGCAGCCCGGCACGGACACGTGGGGCCTGTCGACGCCCGTCTTCGAGCGGGTCGACCTCACCCTCGACCGCAAGTACTACCCGAAGGGGAAGCTCACCGTGCGGGCCGAGGGGACCTCGGACACGGCGCGCTACATCCAGTCCGCCCGCACCGACCGCACCGCCCTCGACCGGACCTACCTGACCACCGGAGACCTCCGCGGCCTGCGGAACCTGAGCTTCACCGTGGGCGAGCAGCCCTCCGCCTGGGGCACCGGCGCCGACGCGGCACCGCCCGCCCTGAGGTGACGCGGCGCGCCGGGCCGGCCACGCCACCCGGCCGCGTCCCCTGAAGCACACCACCTGAGCCCCACGAGGCCCGCCCCGCACACCGGGGCGGGCCTTCATCCATTGTTAACTGTATGTGCGCGGATCGTACTTGACCGTAATCGACCGAGCGGGGTTGACTGCGCCTACCACTCCTCGACGCGAGAGCACTCCATGACTGCGCAGAGTTCGGACCTGCTCGCCCCGCTCGACCTGGCGTTCTGGAACATCGAGACCGCCGAGCACCCCATGCACCTGGGCGCCCTCGGGGTCTTCCGCACCGAGGAGGGCCCCGACGCGCCGGGATCCGCCCGGCACGCCCACGAGCTGCTCGCCGCCCGCGCCGCCGCGGTGCCCGGGCTGCGCATGCGGCTGGCCGGCGTCCTCTTCCCCGTCGGCGGCGCCGCCCGGGTGCCCGTACGGGACTTCGACCCGCTGGACCACGTCCGCCTCGGGGCGCCCGTCGAGGACTTCCACGCAGCGGCCGGCGCCCTCATGGAGCGGCCCCTCGACCGGGGCAGGCCCCCGTGGGAGGCGCACGTGCTGCCCGCGGCGGACGGCACGGGCTTCGCCGTCCTGTTCAAGTTCCACCACGCCCTCGCCGACGGGCTGCGCGCGCTGACGCTGGCCGCGGCCGTCATGGACCCCACCGACCTGCCGTTCACCCGCGCCCCGAAGCCCGAACCGCAGCAGCGCCGCGGGCTCCGCCTGCCCTTCCCCGGGATGCGCGAGCTGACCCTCGCCGACCTCGATCCGCGCCGCTACCCCGGCCATGTCCGCTCCGTCGTCGACAGCACGGCGCAGGCCCTGTCGATCGGCGCCTCCGTGGCCCGCGCCACCTGGGGCGTGCGCACCTCGCCCGCGCTGACCGCCCCCGGCAGCGGCACCCGGCGCACCGCCGGCGTCGTGCTCGACCTGGACGACGTGCACCGCATCCGCAAGACCGTCGGCGGCACGGTCAACGACGTGCTCATCGCGCTCGTCGCCGGGGCCGTGCGCCGCTGGCTCGACGAGCGCGGCGACGGCAGCGAGGGCGTCGAACCCCGCGCCCTCGTGCCCGTCTCGCGGCGCCGCCCGCGCACCGCCACCCCGCAGGGCAACCGGCTGTCCGGCTACCTCGTGCGCCTCCCCGTCGGTGAGCGCGACCCGCTGGAGCGGCTGCGCATCGTGCGGGCCACGATGGACCGCCGCAAGGACCACGGCCCGGCCCGCGGCGCCGGCGCCGTCGCGCTGCTCGCCGACCACGTGCCGCCGCTCGGCCACCGCCTCGGCGGCTCGTTCGTCGGGCAGAGCGCCCGCCTGCTGTTCGACCTCCTGGTCACCAGCGTCCCGCTGCCCAGCCTCGGGCTGAGGCTGGGCGGCTGCCCGCTCACCGAGGTGTTCCCGCTCGCCCCGCTCGCCCAGGGCCAGTCCCTCGCCGTCGCCGTCTCCACGTACCGGGGCCGGGTGCACTACGGGCTCGTGGCCGACGGCGTCGCCGTGCCCGACCTGGCCGTCCTCGCCACCGCCCTGCACACGGAGCTCGCGGTGCTGACGCAGGAGTGCGAGCGGGCCGCGGGGCCCGCGGGCGGACCACGGACGTGACGGCCGTCATTTGGCCCACCCCGGCCGCCCCAGTATCCTCCGGAGCTGGCGGGATCAGCTGAGCGACCTGTAAGGTGCCGCCTTTTGGCCGCCGCGCGGGCACCGGGTGCCGCCGCGGCACGAGCGACACGAGGAACAGCAGCGGCGATGACCGTGACAGAGGACAACCAGGCCCCGTCGGCGGCCGAGGCCACGGACACCGCGTACGGACCGGGCATCGACCCCGAGCGGCTCTCCGTGTGCCTGAGCGTGCTGGCGGAGCTGGACGAGCTCGACGTCGACCACCCCGACGCCGTCACCGTCCGCCGCGCCACCGCCGGCATCTACCGCACCGTGAAGCAGCGCCGCCGCCAGGAGCGCCGCGCCGCCAAGACCGCCCACGACAAGGCCGTCACCGAGGCGACCGCGACCGGCTCCGCCGAGCGCATCGACGACGAGACCGAGGGCCTGCTTCCCTCGTCGCAGACCGAGGAGGGCCGGATCGCCGGGATACTCCAGCGTCCGCGCTCCTGCTACACCTGCAAGGCCCGCTACGTCGAGGTCGACTACTTCTACCACCAGCTCTGTCCGGACTGCGCCCGGGTGAACCGCGCCAAGCGCGACGTCCGCGCCGACCTCACCGGCAAGCGCGCCCTGCTCACCGGTGGCCGCGCCAAGATCGGCATGTACATCGCGCTGCGGCTGCTGCGCGACGGCGCGCACACCACCATCACGACCCGCTTCCCGAAGGACGCCATCCGCCGGTTCACGGCGATGGAGGACTCCGCGGACTGGATCGACCGCCTCGAGGTCGTCGGCATCGACCTGCGCGACCCGGCGCAGGCCGTCGCCCTCGCCGACCGGGTCGCCGCCGCCGGCCCCCTCGACATCCTGATCAACAACGCGACGCAGACGGTGCGCAGGCTGCCCGCCGCCTACGCGGCCCTCGTCGACGGCGAGAGCGCCCCGCTGCCCGCCGGAGAGCTGCCCCCGCACCACGTCATCGGCGCGTTCAACTCCGGA
>NZ_WWIA01000787.1 GCF_009870065.1 Streptomyces sp. SID5785
GTCACGGGGCTCCGCCCCGGACCCCGCTCCTCGAGCGACGAAGGGCCCTGCCCGAAGGGGGCGCTACAGGGCCAGGGTCACCAGGGCTGCCGTCGCCGCTGTTTCCGCCAGGGCGCCGAAGACGTCGCCCGTCACCCCGCCGAACCGCCGCACGCACCGGCGCAGCAGCAGCTCCGCCGCGCCGCAGCCCACGACGACGGCCGCCGCGCACGGCGGGGAGACCGCCGCGCACGCCGCGAGGACCAGCACCGCCACCGGGAGCGCCGCCCGCGGGCGGACCGTCTCGGCGACCGCCGCGCCGAGTCCCTCCGGTCGGGCCGCGGGGACACCGGTGCGGGAGGCGAGCGTGAGCGCGAGGCGGGCCGTGACGCCGGCGACGGCCGCGGCCACGGCGCCCCGGGACCACGACTCCCCGTACAGCTGGGCCAGGACGGCCACCTGCGCGAGGAGCGCGAGGACGAGAGTGACCACGCCGAACGGGCCGATGTCCGACTGCTTCATGATGCCCAGCGCGTCCTCGGCCGGCTTCCCGCTGCCGAGCCCGTCCGCGACGTCGGCGAGCCCGTCCAGGTGCAGCCCCCGGGTGAGCGCTGAGGGCACCGCGACCGAGGCGACCGCGGCGAGCAGCGGGCCCGCGCCGAGCAGGGTGAGCAGTCCGCCGAGCGCGGCGGCGCACAGCCCCACGACGAGACCGGCGAGCGGCGCGCACAGCATCCCGGCGCGGGCGGCGTCCCGGTCCCAGCGGCGGACGGTGACGGGCAGCACCGTCAGGGTGCCGAAGGCGAAACGTATGCCGTCGGGCAGGGAGGCGCGGGCGGAGGGCGAAGCGGACACCGGGGGAGGTTACCCGGACAGGTGCCGAGGGCGGGCGGCGTCCCCGGCCCGGCGGCAGGATGGCCGCATGGGCGACTGGTGGTACCGGAACATCGCGGAGCCCGGCAAGCTGCCGCTGCTCCTCGCCCTGCTGGCGTTCATGGGGACGTTCCTTGTCACCCGGACCATCACCCGCCTCATCCGGGCCGGCCGCGGTCCCTTCCGCAATGTCACCCCGGGCGGCCTGCACATCCACCACGTGGTGCCCGGAGTCGTGCTCACCGTCGTCGGCGGCTTCGGCGCGGTCGGCAGCGGCCGGCACGGGATCGCGGCCTGCATCTGTGCCGTCCTCTTCGGGATCGGGGCGGGCCTGGTGCTCGACGAGTTCGCGCTGATCCTGCACCTCGACGACGTCTACTGGAGCGAACAGGGGCGGCGCAGCGTCGAGGTCGTCGTCCTCGCCTCCGCGCTCGGCCTGCTCGTGATCGGCGGTTTCTCGCCGCTCGGCGTCGACGACATGACGGCCGACGAGCAGCGCGACCGGGTCACGCTGGTCTCGACGCTCCTGATCAACCTCACGTTCGTCTTCCTCACCCTGCTCAAGGGCAAGGTGAAGCTCGCACTGATCGGCGTGCTGGTGCCCTTCGTCGCGTGGTTCGGGGCGCTGCGCCTCGCGCGGCCCGGCTCGTACTGGGCGCGCCGCTGCTACCGGCGCAGACCGCGCGCCCGGGCGAAGGCCGCGCTGCGGGCCTACCGTCACGAGCGCCGCTGGTCCCGCCTCGGCCGCGGTTTCGAGAACCTGATCGGCGGCACCCCGGACCCGGAGCGCCGCGAGCGGCCCTGACGCGGCGGCAGCCGCTCGGCCGCGCACAGGACGAGCACCGCGACGATCGCGGCCAGGTGCTCCCGGCCCGCGAGGTTCGGCTTGAGCGCGCACTCGGCGGCCATCGCGGCGACGACGCAGGCCGCCGTCCAGCGGGCCCGGTGGCGCACGCACACGTACACCGCCAGGCCGACGACCGCCGCCGACGGGCCGGTGTCGACGACCAGCGCGTCCGAGGCGGGCAGCCCGAGGGGACGGTCCGGACCGAGCGCGATGCCGAGCCGGGCGTACAGGGTCCCGGCGAGCGTGGCCAGGTACGCGACGGCGAGGGTGCGGCGCCGGCCCAGGCAGATCTCCGCGACGCCGAACACCAGCAGGATCTGCCCGAGCGCGCCCCACACCGGCAGGTCCAGGGCCGGGACGAACAGGGACAGCGGGGTGCGCAGCAGCGCGAGCCACCAGGCGTCCGCGGCCCGCACCGCGCCGACGTCCTGGACGGGGCCGTACCCCCACGACCGGTTCTGCACGTACTGGAACGCCGCGGTCAGGAGCACCGCGGCGAGCGTCAGCGGGACGGCCCGCCACCGGCGCGCGGCGAGCGCGGCCCCCACGGTGCGCAGCAGCGAGCCCCACTCGCGGTACGCCCAGCGGCGTACCGCTTCCATCAGTGGTGCTCCAGCCGCCTGCGGCGCAGCCACGAGGGCAGGCCGGGCACCTCGAGGAAGCCCTCGGCGCGGGCCGACGCGATGCCGATGCGCGGCAGGTCGGCGCTCTTCTCGAAGAGCAGGAAGCGGGGTTCCCAGATGGGCCGGTACTTGGCGTTGGCCCGGTAGAGCGATTCGATCTGCCACCACCGCGAGAAGAAGCTGAGCAGCGAGCGCCACAGGCGCAGCACCGGGCCCGCGCCGAGCCGCGAGCCACGCTCGAAGACGGAGCGGAACATCGCGAAGTTCAGCGAGACCTGTGTGATGCCGATCTCCGGTGCCTGCTGGAGGAGTTCGATCACCATGAACTCCATCAGGCCGTTCTCCGCGTCCCGGTCACGCCGCATCAGGTCGAGCGAGAGGCCGTGCGGGCCCCACGGCACGAAGGAGAGCAGTGCCCGCAACTCCCCGTCGCCGTCGCTGCACTCGAGCATCACGCACTGCCCGTCCTGCGGGTCGCCGAGCCGGCCGAGCGCCATCGAGAAGCCGCGCTCGGTGGCGCCGTCCCGCCAGTCGTCGGCCCGCTTCAGGAGGTGCTCCATCTCGGCCTCGGGGATGTCCGCGTGCCGGCGGACGCGGACCGTGTAACCGGCGCGCCCGACCCGGTTGTACGCCTGCCGGACCGTGCGCATCGCGCGCCCGTCGAGGGTGAACTCGGCGGTCTCCACGATGGCTTCGTCGCCGAGTTCGAGGGCGTCGAGCCC
>NZ_WWIA01000788.1 GCF_009870065.1 Streptomyces sp. SID5785
GCCTCGGCCTCGGCGGGAGCGGCGGCCTCGGCCGGGGTCTCCTCGGCCTTCTTCTCGTCGGCCTTCTTCTCGCCCTCGAGCAGGTCGCGCTCCCACTCGGCGAGCGGCTCGCCCTGGGCCTTCTCGCCCGGCTTCTGGTCACCGGCGGCCTGGCCGGAACGGGCGATGAGGCCCTCGGCGACGGCGTCGGCGATCACACGGGTGAGCAGGGTGACGGAGCGGATCGCGTCGTCGTTGCCCGGGATCTTGTAGTCGACCTCGTCGGGGTCACAGTTCGTGTCGAGGATCGCGACGACCGGGATGTTGAGCTTCCGGGCCTCGCCGACAGCGATGTGCTCCTTCTTGGTGTCCACGATCCAGACGGCGCTGGGAACCTTGGACATCTCGCGGATACCGCCGAGGGTCTTCTCCAGCTTGGCCTTCTCGCGCGAGAGCACGAGAAGCTCCTTCTTGGTGAGACCGGACGCGGCGACGTCCTCGAAGTCGATCTGCTCGAGCTCCTTGAGGCGCTGCAGACGCTTGTAGACGGTCGAGAAGTTGGTGAGCATGCCGCCCAGCCAGCGCTGGTTCACGTAGGGCATGCCGACGCGGGTCGCCTGCTCGGCGATCGCCTCCTGCGCCTGCTTCTTCGTGCCGACGAACATGACCGTGCCGCCGTGGGCGACGGTCTCCTTGACGAACTCGTAGGCGCGGTCGATGTACGACAGCGACTGGAGCAGGTCGATGATGTAGATGCCGTTGCGCTCCGTGAAGATGAAGCGCTTCATCTTCGGGTTCCAACGACGGGTCTGGTGACCGAAGTGGACGCCGCTCTCCAGCAGCTCCCGCATCGTGACGACGGCCATGGCCGTACTCCTCTGGTGTTCTCGGTTGTTTCCTGACGCCCCACCGCGTGCCTGCCGCGTACGCTCTGTCGCTCGTACGGGACCGATAGGCCGCTGACACCGAAGGTGTCGGGGCGTGCGAAGTCGATCCGGTGGCCCGGATCGCCACAAGAAGTGTACGGGACCCGCGGAGCAGCGGGTGACGCCGCTGTCCACAACCGGCCGGTAGTCCACGGTTCGCGCCCATGATCCCCGCGGAACGTCCCGGTCGAGCATCGTCTGAGCCATGCGAGAACTACTGTGCGTGAGGTTCGAGGCGCTGCCGGGCCGCCGGGCGCCGGCGGCACGGCCGTCGCGGGGTGCGGGCCGGGAGGTGGCGCGCCGGGGCCGCCCGGTCCCGAAGACTGTGACGCTCCGGGTGCTCCGGGTGCTCCGGGTGCTCCGGGTGCTCCCGATGGTGGCTGCGGTGGCGTGGGCCCTGCTCGTGCCGGTCGGGCCGTCCATGGCGTGGGCCGTGCCGGGGCCGGTTCCGGTCTCTGACGTCTGGCCCGTCGACGGGAGCGGCGGTGGGCCCGGACCCCCGGCCGTCGTCCGCGACTGGGCTCCACCGTCCTCGCCCTACGGTCCCGGCCACCGGGGCGTCGACCTGGCGGCCCCGATCGGGGCCGCGGTCCGCACGGTGGCGGCCGGCCGCGTCACGTTCGCGGGCCGGGTCGCCGGCCGCGGTGTGATCACCGTCGAACTCACCGACTCCGGCGCACCGCCCCTGCGGACGTCCTACGAACCGGTGAGCGCCACCGTCCGCAAAGGGGCCGAGGTCACCGCGGGCGCTCCCCTCGGCACCCTCGAACTCCCGACGGGACACTGCCCGCCCGTGAGCCCGTCCTGCCTGCACTGGGGCCTGCGTCGCGGCACGACCTACCTGAACCCGCTGACCCTGCTCTCACCCGCGGCCCGCACCCACGGCCCACCCCGCCTGCTCCCCCTGTGGCTGGGCCCACCGCCCCTGCCGCTCAGCCTGGCTCCCGGCGACGGAGACGGAGACAGAGACGACCGGATCGCCCGGCAGGGCCTGCTGAGCCGCGCCCCGGGGAGCCCGGGCGAACGGGCCGGGGCTCCGGCACCGAGCGTGATCTACGGGTGGGGGTGGGGGTGAGGGTGTTCGGGAGGTGAGGGCAGCCCGGAGGTGAGCAGCCGCGAAAGCTGCTGGGACGACGGACTCGCCCACCGGGCGGGGCTGGGCCGGGGCGGGACGGTGCGGACAAGGGCGGCGGCCTGACTCAGCCCGTGACCCCGCGCAGAACCATCGCCACCGCCGCGTCCACGATGGGCCCCGGCTCCTCCGCCGCTCCGAGTTCGATCCGGCGCACGGCCGCGTCGACGACGCCCTGCACGAGCATCGCCGCGAGCCGGGGCTGTTCGTGCCCCATGGCCCCGAGCGCCTCGACCACCATTGCGACCAGGCTCCCGTGCGCGGCCCGGATCTTCTCCCGGGCCCCCGCGTCGAGCTCGCTCGCCGAGATCGCGACGACGGCCCGGTGCCGCCGGTCCCCGACCAGCGCGAGCTGCTCCCGCACGTACGCCTCGACCTTGCCCTCGGGCGTCGAGGCCCGGGCCATCCCGGCCTCCACCTCCGCCGCCCACACCGGGAAGTCGACCGCGCACAGCTCCTCGACGACGGCCGCCCGGGACTTGAAGTACTCGTACACGGACGACCGCGCGAGCCCCGTCCGCTCCGCCAGCGCGGGGAAGGTCAGGGCCTCCGTCCCGCCCTCGGACAGCAGGGAGCGCGCCGCGTCCAGAAGGGCGCCGCGCTGCATCGACCGGTGCTCGGCCACAGAGGCCGCTCGAATCCTTGGCACGCCTCCACTGTACGGACGCGTCCCGCGGGACGGGAGTCTCACCGGACACGCCCGTGCCTGACCGGGGCCCCGCCGAGGCGCCGCAAGGTCGGTACGGGGCCGAGGCCGTGCCGATCCGGGCAGGGACGATTCCGCAGTCGGCACCGGCGGTAGGTCAGCGTCCGAAGCTCGCCAGCTTGGCCCGCAGCTGGAGCACCGACTTCGTGTGGATCTGGCTGACCCGGCTCTCGGTGACCCCCAGCACGTTGCCGATCTCGGCCAGGGTCAGGCCCTCGTAGTAGTACAGCGTGACCACGGTCTTCTCCCGCTCGGGCAGCGTGTTGATCGCCCGCGCGAGGAACCGCCGCAGCTCACGGTCCTCAGCGACCTCCACGGGGTTGTCCGCGGCCTGGTCCTCCAGGGTGTCCATGAGGCTGAGCCGGTCGCCGCTCTCGCCCCCGACATGCAGCAGCTCCTCCAGCGCCACCACATTGGCGAGCGACAACTGGCTGAAAACGGCGTGCAATTCCTCGATCGCGACCCCCATCTCGGCCGCCACCTCTGTCTCCGAGGGAGTCCGCCGCAGCCTCGCCTCGAGCGTGGCGTAGGCCCGCTCCACATTGCGTGCCTTCTGCCGCACCGACCGCGGGATCCAGTCCAGCGCCCGCAGTTCGTCGATCATGGCGCCGCGGATCCGGGTGATGGCGTACGTCTCGAACTTGATCTCGCGCCCGATGTCGAACTTCTCGATCGCGTCGATCAGCCCGAAGACCCCGGACGAGACGAAGTCGGCCTGCTCCACGTTGGGCGGGAGCCCCACACTGACCCGGCCGGCCACGTATTTCACCAGGGGCGAGTAGTGCAGGATCAGCTGCTCGCGCAGCCGCTCGTCGCCCGTCGCCTTGTACGACCTCCACAGCTCCTCCAGGGAGGTGGGAGCCGGGGGCCGCACGCTGGAACCACGGGCGGCGGGTGGCGCCGCCGCCCGGTCGGATCCTGAGGTGTGCTGTGGCATGCGCCGCCTTGTGCCGTCGATCGCTGTGCTGGTGCGGAGCCGGGGGCCCGTTGGGGGCGGGGTGTGCCCGTCTCGTCCTGACTGTTCACGGGCCGTCCACCTGGTCATGGATCGAGGTGACGGACCCGAATCCTGGTGAGCGTAGCGTGACTGGACAGTCGCAGTGTGCGAAGGCCAGGGGATCACACGTGCGCAGATACGTTCCGTTGGGGAACTCGCGCGGCACCTCTGCTCGCTCTGCGTGACCCCCGCGAAGCGTCAACTACCGGAACTGGCAAGGTCATCGGGGTGTCATCCGGACGGCGCAACACGCAGCGTCAGGGAACTCTCCCTTCCGGAAAGACCGTCCCGGCGCTCTGGCGTGTCAACTGCCAGCCGTCACCGTGTCGTTCGACGAACCCCAACGAGCGCAGTTCGTACAACCTCCCGATCGCGTCGTCCTCACTCGTTCCGGCGTCCCGTGCGATCTCCGCGACGGCGCCCGGCTCGTGTACGGGCACGGCGGCGAGCACCCGGGCCGCCGGCGGGGGCAGCAGGTCACGGGCCAGCACGGGGCCGCGGCGCTCGGGCGCGAGCTCGCCCATCTCCCCCACCAGTTCGACCACTTCGGCGGCATCGGTCACCAGTGCGCCCTCCTTGCGCAGCAGTTCGTGCACGCCTGCCGACACGCTGCTCGTCACAGGCCCCGGCACGCCCATCGCGTGACGGCCGAGCCGCTGAGCCCAGCGGGCGGTGCCCAGTGCCCCGCTGCGGTAGGCGGCCTCCACGACGACGGTCCCCCTGGTCAGCGCCGCGATCACCCTGTTCCGCAGGATGAACCGGCTCGGGGTCGGGTGCTCACCGGGTGGCAACTCGGCGATCACCAGTCCCTGTTCCGCGACGCGGTCGATCAACTGCGTGTGCCCGCGCGGATAGACCCGGTCGATGCCGCAGGCCAGCACGGCGACCGTGGCCCCGGTCGCGCCCAGTGCCCCGCGATGGGCGGCCGCGTCGATCCCGTAGGCGCCGCCGGACACGACGACCCAGCCGCGCTCGGCGAGCCCGCCGCCGAGGCTCGCCGCCATGCGCACGCCGTAGTCCGTACAGGCCCGCGCGCCGACGACCGCCACCGAGCGCAACGCCCACATCCGCAGGCTCGGACCGCCCCGGACCCACAGCCCGAGCGGGCGTGCGTCCCCCAGGTCATCGAGCTGCCCGGGCCAGTCGACGTCGCCGGGGCACAGGAAGCGCGCGCCGTGCCGGGCCGCCCGCTCCAGGTCGCGCTCCGGCGGCGGTGCGTCCCGGGCCCGTGCGGCCAGGCCGGCCCAGCGCTCGGCCCGCACGCCGGGCAACCGCTCGGCCCCCTCCTCGTCCGCCGCGGCCGCGTCGATCCGGCGGGCGGTCTCGACGGGGCCGAACTCCCGCAGCCAGCGGGCGGCGACCTCCCAGCCCGGCTCGAGCACCCGGGTGAGCCGGGCCCGGGCCAGGCGCACGGTGTCGGAGACGGCCGCCGGAGTCATCAGCCGGCCCCGATCGTCATCGGCACCCCGCGCGAGATGCCGGTGCGCAGTTGCAGCGCGAGTGCCACGTCCTGGGCGAAGGGCCGGTCGTGGCCGGCCAGGTCGGCGACCGTCCAGGCCACGCGCAGCACCCGGTCGAGGCCGCGTGCCGTGAGGAAGCCGCGCTCCAGGTCGATCTCGGCCTCGTCCAGGGCGCCTGGTGCGGCCGGCCACCGGGTGCGCAGGGCGTGCCCGGGCACCTCGCTGTTGGTCCGCCAGGGGGTGTCGGCGAGGCGTGCCGCGGCCCGCTCCCGGGCCTGCCGGACCCGGTCGGCGACGGCCCGGGTGCTCTCGCCGCGCGGGCCGTATCCCGACAGTTCGTTGCGCGTGACCGCGTCCACCTCGACGCGCAGGTCCACCCGGTCGAGCAGCGGGCCGGAGAGCCGTGCCTGGTAACGCCGCACAGCGGCCGGTGAGCAGTCGCACTCGCCCCCGTGCGCCCGGTACTGCCCGCAGGGGCAGGGGTTCGCGGCGAGCGCCATCAGGAACCGCGCGGGCAGCCGCACCACTCCCGCGCTGCGGGCGATGACGACGTGCCCCGCCTCGAGCGGCTGGCGCAGCGCGTCGAGGGCCCGTCCGCTGAACTCGGGCGCCTCGTCGAGGAACAGCACGCCCCGGTGCGACAGCGACACCGCTCCCGGTCGCGCGACGCCGGGTCCGCCCCCGACGAGGGACTGTATGGTCGCCGAGTGGTGGGGAGCGCAGTACGGCGCCGTGTCGATCATGGATGTGCCGGCCGGCAGCATGCCCGCCACCGAGTGGATGGCCGTGACCTCCAGCGCCTCGGCACGGGTCAGCGGGGGCAGCATGGCGGGCAGTCGCTCGGCGAGCATCGTCTTGCCCGCACCCGGCGGCCCCGAGAGCATCACGTGGTGCGCGCCCGCGGCGGCGACCTCGATGGCGGTGCGCGCCGAGAGCTGGCCCACGACGTCCGCCAGGTCGGGTGCGTGCCCGTCGTGGACCGGACCGCCGAGGCCGGTGCCCGCGCCGCTGCCGGGCATGCTGAGCCCGGCGAGCAGCGGATCTGGGCGCCCGACGGTCTCGGGCTCCTCCTCCGGGACGGGCTCGTCGGTGAGCACCGCGATGAGCTGGCGCAGGCTGCGGACCCCGAGCACGGAGACACCCGGCACCAGGGCCGCCTCGCCCGCCGTGCACTCCGGCACGACCACCTGCTCGTATCCGGCGTCCGCCGCGGCGAGCACCGCCGGGAGCACACCGCGCACCGGGCGCACCCGCCCGTCGAGGCCCAGCTCCCCGATCATGACGATGTCGGCGAGGGCCCGCGGATCGATGCGCTCGGCGGCGCCGAGTACGGCACACGCGACCGCGAGGTCGAATCCCGAACCGGCCTTGGGCACGGACGCCGGGCTGAGCCCGACCGTGAGCTTCTTCTGGGGCCAGTCCGCCCCCGAATTGACGACCGCGGCCCGCACCCGGTCGCGGCTCTCCACCAGGCTCTTGTCCGGCAGGCCGACGAGGGTGAACGCGGCGACGCCCGGCTCCAGGTCGGCCTGCACCTCGACGACGACGCCCTCGACCCCCACCAGGGCCACGGAACAGGTCCGCGCGAACCCCATCAGGACACTCCTCGCACGTGCTCGACGCGCGGTGCGCCCCGCACGGGCACCAGGATCCCGACGACGTCGATGCGGACGCCGCCCGGTGGCGCTCCGCCGTGCTCGTGGATCCAGCGCTCCGCCAGGGACCGCAGCCGCCGCGCCTTGTCCTGCGTGATCGCGGCCATCGGGTGCTCGAAGGCGGCCGCTCCGCTCCCTCTGCGCGTCTTGACCTCGCAGACGACGATCGCGTCGCCGTCCCGCGCCACGATGTCGATCTCGCCCGAGCGGCCCGCGCGCCAGTTCCGCGCGAGCACGGTCATCCCTGCCTCGGCCAGCCGCCTCGCGGCCAGGTCCTCTCCGTACTTCCCCATCGCGCCCCGTGCGTTCACGTCGGCACCACCTCCGACGCCCACGCTGCGGCACGGGACGGACAGAAGTGGATCTTGGTGAACTACCGGCGGGTTGTGGAAAACCCCGTCACCCGCCGGAGGGACCCCGAGCCGGCAGAGCCAGCAGAGGCCGCAGAAGCGGCAGACCCGACAGAAGCGGCAGGGTCAGCTGCCCGGAAGCTCCAGGTCGCTCTTGTTGAGCTCCTCGATGTTCACGTCCTTGAACGTCAGAACGCGCACCTGCTTCACGAAACGAGCCGGGCGGTACATGTCCCAGACCCAGGCATCCGCCATCGAGACCTCGAAGAACACCTCACCCTGGACCGAGTGCACCTGCATCTCGTAGTCATTGGTGAGATAGAACCGACGCTCGGTCTCGATCACGTATTTGAACAGCCCGACGACGTCGCGGTACTCCCGGTAGAGCTTCAGCTCCATCTCGGTCTCGTACTTCTCGAGGTCCTCGGCGCTCATGGCATGTTCCCCTTCTGCCGTGCGTCCCCCTATTGTGCGACAGCCTCCGGCGCCTCTAGACGATTTCCGTGTCGAGGACCAGCGGCTCGCTCGGGGGACCTTCGACGAGCAGCCGGTTCAGCAGCTCGGCGAGTCTGGTCGGGTACACCGTCTCATGGGCCCCCGCCAGTTCCGGGCACGACCACCAACGTGCCCCGGCGACACTGCGCCGCTCCAGGTCGGTCAGGCCCTCCCCGTTGAGCTCCACCGCCGCGTCCGTCGAGGTCGTACGGGCCAGGAAGTACCACTCGTCCTGGTCCCAGCGGCGGCCGTCGAAGGGGAAGGAA
>NZ_WWIA01000084.1 GCF_009870065.1 Streptomyces sp. SID5785
ACCACTGGAACCCGGTCGAGTCCGTCGTCGAACCGCACGTCACCCCCGTCTACGAGGAGCTCTACGGCCTCTACCTCGACCTGTACCCGGCGACCCGCGACGCCGCCCACGCCCTCGCGGCCCGCCAGCACAGCAGCAGCGCCTGAACAGCTGCCCGTACGCAAGGAGCCTCCCCATGACCACCCGTATCGTCCGCTTCGCGGACCCCACCGGGGCCGTCCGCACGGGCGTCGCCGACGACGCCGCCCGCGTCCGCCCCTTCACCGGCGGTCCCCGCATCGCCGACCTGCTCAGGCTGCCGGTCCGCGACCTGAGGGCGCGCGTCGAGGCGGCGGCCGCGGCGCCGCCGGTGCACGACCCCCTGCTCCTGCCGCCGCTGGACGGACGCATGGAGGTGTGGGCTGCGGGCGTCACCTACGAACGCTCCCGCGAAGCCCGCATCGCCGAGAGCACCGTCCAGGACGTCTACGCCAAGGTCTACGACGCCGACCGCCCGGAGCTCTTCCTCAAGTCGGTCGCCTGGCGCGTGGTGACCGACGACGAGCCCATCGCCGTACGCGCCGACTCCGCGCTGAACGTCCCCGAGCCGGAGCTCGGCCTGGTGGTCAACTCTGCCGGGGAGACCGCGGGTTACGTCGTCGTCGACGACGTCAGCTCGCGTTCCATCGAGGGCGAGAACCCCCTGTACCTCCCCCAGGCCAAGATCTACGGCGGCAGCACGGCCGTCTCCAGCGGCATCGTCCCCGTCTGGGAGATCCCCGACCCGACGGACCTGCGCATCGACCTCGTGGTGCGTCGCGGAGCCGGTACCCCGTACAGCGGAACGGTCTCCACGAAGGCCTTCCACCGCCCGCCGTCCGCGCTCGTCGACCATCTCCGCGCAGCGCAGCCCTTTCCCGACGGCGTGATCCTCTCGACGGGGACCGGCATCGTCCCCGGGCTCGACTTCACGCTGAAGCCGGGGGACGTGGTCCGCATCGACATCGAGTCGGTGGGGACACTGACCAACCCGGTCGCGCCCGACCCCTCACACCTGGAGTGGCTGGTGGATGCCGACGAACGGCCGCTGGTCAGGGCAGAACACCGCGGCGGGCGATGAACCCGGGCAGCAGGACGGTGCCCCTCAGGTCTTTGACCGGGCGTCGCCCCGACGGAAGATGGGGCTTCGAGCGGGCCCGCAGACAGCGTCGTGCGCGGGCCCCACGCCTTCGACCACCAGGAGCACTCCTCCCGATGCCCGCACAGCCCTCACAGCCCGCACGGCCCGCACGGCCCGCACGGAGTCAGCGCCCGGCCTCCCGGTCCGCCGCGCTCATGGACGTCCCGCCCTTCGTCAGGCCCTCTCTCGTCAAAGCCGTGTTCAGGGAGGTGACTTCACTGCCCGTCTCCCGCCAGGCCGCGTGGGCCGCGGCGTCGGTGACCCGGACCGTCCTGTCCCGGATCATCGAGGGCGCGACGGCGGCCGCACGGGACGAGCGCCGGACGAAGCTGGTCCCCTCGGACCTCGTCACGGCGATCGACCGGAACGTCGAGGTCGAGGTGGGCACCAGGTGGTACGCGTGCAGCCCGACGTTCAGGGGCCTGACCGGTGTCGTGCACGACGCCCAGGGCAGAGTCGTGCCTCCCCCGAGGCGCAGAAGGTCGCGGCGGCCGGGCGCGGTGACGGGCACCCACAGGTTCGAGCCGGGTGTCAGGGAACTGCTGCGCAGTCACGGCACGTCGGCAGTCCCGGCGATGACACGCGACCTGAACGGGATAGCGAGCGCCTTCCTGACGGACCTCGCCGGGTCGGCGGCCATGGTCGTCCGCGAGGGCGGCATCAAGCGCTTCGGATACGTCACCCTCGGGACGCCCGAGGCGGCGGACCCGACGCCGTCCCTCACGGATCCCCCGCCCGCAGCGCAGTTCGCCCACAGGACCGCGGGACCCGTCGTCGGCGCGGAGGACATCCTCGCCGCCGTCACGATGCAGCTGTTCGGCGACATCAGGGAGCAGGCCCTCATCGAGGCGCGTCAGGCCTCCGGGACCCCCTCGGCGCGCTGAACCGGGCGCGGTGACCCGCGCGGTGAGCCTCCAGCGCCCGTCACTCGATGGATGGTCGAGGGTTCACTCGTGCTCCGCAGGAGGCTTCACTCCAGGGGCTGCACGAGCCACTCGATCGGAGCCGCTGCACGCGGGCCCGCGCCCGTCCGCTCCCGTCCCCTGCCGTCCGCGCCCGTCGGCTCCCGTCCCGACGGGCGCGACCGTCCGCTCAGTCGGCGGGATCGGGCGGCCACGGGCCCAGTTCGGGCAGCCGGGAGCCGGTCGTGGACAGCCGGCCGTCCGTGCTCCGGCCCGCCATCCAGGCGGCGAGGTCGCGTACGGGCCCACTGACCTCGACGGTCGGACCCGTCGTGCCGAGGGTCAGGGCGTACGCGTCGTCGCTGGCCCGCAGGAGCAGTCGGCTGCCGGCCGGGGCGCGGTCCGCCAGGAAGTCCAGCGCGTGGCGTGCGAACTCCACCGGCCAGTCGCGGGGACGGCGGCCGGCATCGAGGTCGACGGCATGGATCTCCGCTTCCCGCCACCGCGCCCACGCCGTGTCGAGCACCGTGGCGCGGCGGAACCGGACGGGCCGTCGCCAGTCCGCCTCG
>NZ_WWIA01000789.1 GCF_009870065.1 Streptomyces sp. SID5785
CCCGGCGCCGGGCCGAACGCCCCCGGAGGGGGCGGGACGGTGGGAGCGGGGCGGCACCACGGCCCGGGCCGAGGCGGTCGCGCCCAGCGCCCGGCGGGACGGTGGGAGCGGGGCGGCACCTCGGCCCGGGCCTGGGCGCACCGGGGTAGCGGCGACTCCGGGTCGGGCCCGGACGACGTGGTGACTCGGCAGGGGCCAGGCCCCGTCAGGGGCGCGGGGAACTGCGCGAGCGGCCACGACGGCGCGGCACTGGGCGATGACAGGGCCGGGCGCCCAGGGCCCGCCGGCACGGGCACGCCTCGCTAGAGCGCCGCGAGGAACTCCCGGAGCGTGGCCTCTCCGGCCGCGACCCCCCGATGCGCCAGCGCCGTGACGTTCGGCGCGGTCCAGCCCAGATCCGCCAGCTCCCCGTGCGCGGGCCGCCACCCCTGGTCCACGGCCCCGAGCAGATCCGCGTCGAGCAGCGAGTCCCCGGCCCCGAGCACCCGCCCGGCCCCGACCCGCCGCGCGACCTCCCGCACCGCCGCCCCCTTCGTCAGCGGCTTCGGCACGGCGTACACCTTGCGTCCCTGGAGCGAGACGGACCAGCCCAGCTCGGCGGCCCACGCCCCGAGTTCCTTGACCCAGCCCTCGGGCAGCCGCTCGCGGTCGACGACGAGATACGCGAACAGGTCCTCCGCGACCCGTTCCTTGAGCAGCCACTCGGCCCGCGCGGACGCCACCATCCGCTCCCGCACCTCTCCGAGCGGCGCACACTCGGCGGCGAGCCGCTCGCCCACGGCCGACCGCCAGTCGGGGTCGGACACCCCGTCGACGAGCAGGTGCCCGCCGTTCGCCGTGATCGCGTAGGCCGGCGGCGGGCCGGGCAGCCTGATCCGCCCGTACTGCTCGCGCGTCCGCGTCGTCGTCGGGACGAACACCGCCCGCCGGCCGAGCTCCGCGAGCAACCCGGCCGCGTCCTCGGTGACGTAGGACAGGGGCTTGCCCTCGTAGACCTCGACGCAGAGCAGGCGCGGTGCCTGCGCGTCGGGGACGGTGAGGGCGAGCGCCCCGGCGGAGTAGATGAGGGTGCGGTCGAGGTCGCTGGCGACCATCGTCACGCGCGGTGGGGTGCTCACGGGGCAGTCACCGCCCGGCCGTCGGCGCCGGTCGCTCCGCGCGTGAACCGCGGGTGGATCAACCCCACGCAGCTGTAGGGCAGTTCGTCCACGATCTCGACGGGCACGCCCCGCTGCTCGGCGAGCAGCCGGACATGGTCGAGGTCGGCCCCGGCGCCCGCGCGGGCCAGGATCTTCCACGGCACGCGGCGCAGCAGCACCCGGGTCGTCTCGCCGACGCCGGGCTTGACCAGGTTGACGTCGTGGATGCCGTACTCCTCGCTGATCCGCTCGACGGCGGCCCAGCCCTCCCAGGTCGGCTCGCGGTCGGAGCCGAGGAGCTCCTTGACGGCGAGGTCCACCGCGTCGGCGACGTCGTCGAAGCGTCCCGCGACCGTGTCGACGAACGTCCCGGAGACGTCCGCGTCCGCCAGCTCGCGGTAGAACTTCGCGCCGTGGAAGTCGTCGGGCCCGACCAGGTCGGCGCGGAGCACGGTGCGCGATATCAGCCCGGACACCGTCGAGTTGAGGCAGGCGGACGGGATGAGGAAGTCCTCGCGGGTGCCGTACGTGCGCACGCAGGAGCCCGGGTCGGCGAGCACCGCGATCTCCGGGTCGAAACCGACCGCTCCGCCGCTCTCCTCGAACTCCCGGACGGCCGCGGTCAGTTCACGGGTGATCGCGCCCTTTCCGGTCCAGCCGTCGACGAAGACGACGTCGGCCGGGTCGTGGTGCGCGGCGAGCCAGCGCAGCGCGGTGGCGTCGATGCCGCGGCCACGGACGATGGAGACCGCGTAGTGCGGCAGCGCGACGCCGTGCCGGTGCTGCGCCCAGCGCCGCATGAGCACGCCGACGGGCGTCCCGGCGCGGGCCAGCGACACGAGCACGGGGCTGCGGCCCGGGCGCTCGGCGAGCACCGTCTCCGTGACGACGCCGACGGCCCGCGCGATGCGCTGCGCGGAGGTGTCGAGCGCGGCGTGGAACAGCTCCTGGTACCGCTCGCTCGGCTGGTACTCGACGGGCAGCGACTCCGCGTAGTGCGCGCCGCCGCTCTGGATGGCCTCCTCGCGCTCCTCGGTGGGCGCCTCCAGCGACACGTCCGAGAGGTCCTGGAGCAGCCAGCCGACCTCGTCGGGTGCGTACGAGGAGAAGGCGGGGCCGCGCAGCGGCTCGGGCAGGGGCATGGCGGGCCTTTCGGGCACGGACGCGCAGGCGGGCACGTAGGAGGGGAGCACGACGACCACGACGCGGGCGGTGTGCGCGGCGACCCGGTCGAGCAGGCCGCCGGGGGCGCGCAGCGCGGGGGTGTCACCGGCCGAGTCGACGACCACGACGACGGTGTCGAAGCCGCCGCCCGCGACGTTGTACGCGTAGCGGTCGCCGGGTCCGTCGGCCGGGTCGTCGTGCGCGGGGAAGACGAGCCGGGTGCGGATAGCGTAGCCCGGGTCGTCGACGGCGAGGACGGGCGAGCGGGTGGTGGTGGAGTACGCGACGTCGGCGCCGCTCTCCTCCAGGGTGGTGGCCAGGCGCAGCGGGGCGTACATCAGCTCCTCGTTGCCCAGGACGAGGGTGCGGCCGGTGAGGTGCGGGGCGATGCGCGCGGCGAGCGCGGGCAGTGCGGCGTCGAGGGCGGCCCGGTGGGCGGGCGTGAAGCCGTGCCGGCCGCCGTCGGGGACGCCGGCCGGCCAGTCGAGCCCGGTGACGTCGACGGTCTCGCCGTGCTCGCGGCGGGGCGCGGGCACGGCGCCGCCCTCGTGTTCCTCGACGAGTGCCCGGCCCTTGGCGAGGACGCCGTCGGGCAGCGTCACCGTGCCGCGGACGGAGGCGACGGCCGCGGCGTGCGCGTCCGACTCGACGAGGATCGCGACGGCGCCGGAGTCGCCCAGGATCCACTGGATCTGCTCGGCGGAGCTCGTCTCGTACACGGGGACGGTGATCGCGCCCGCGCTCCAGATCGCGAAGTCGAGCAGCGTCCACTCGTAGCGCGTGCGGGACATGAGGCCGACCCGGTCGCCGGGCTGCACGCCGGAGGCGATGAGCCCCTTGGCGGCGGCGCGGACCTCGGCCAGGAACTGCACGGACGTGACGTCCTGCCAGGTGCCGCCGATCTTGCGGCCGATGACGGCGACGTCGGGATGCTGCGCGGCGTTTCTGCGGACGATGTCGGTCAGATTGCCGTCGGCAGGGACCTCGTACAAAGCCGGAAGGCTGAACTCGCGCAAGACTGCTGCTCCTCATAGGGCGCCGGCGCCACGACTCTGTGTGCTGCGTCGGTACGGTCCAAGATCGGGCAGGTGCTCATCATGGTTGAACTGAGCACGACTGGACTGCCCGGACGTTACCCATGAGTACAGCCTCTTCGGTAGGGGGTCCAGGCCAGATGTTCGGTGCGTCACACGTCATGGCGGTGCTCTGCGCACAGTAGTCCACCCGCTTCCCGACTCGGAAGTAACCGCAGGTCCGGCGGCCTCTACCCACCTTCGGGCAGGCGTCCTAGGGTGATCGCATGCGCGTTCATGTGGTCAGCGATGTGCACGGAAACTCCACCGACCTCGCACGAGCCGGCGAGGGCGCCGACGCCCTCGTCTGCCTCGGTGACCTGGTCCTCTTCCTGGACTACGCCGATCATTCACGCGGCATTTTTCCCGATCTGTTCGGCAGGGGGAACGCCGACCGCCTCGTCGAGCTGCGCACCGCCCGCCGCTTCGACGAGGCCCGCGCCTTCGGCGCCGAGCTGTGGGCCGGGGTCGACCGGCGGCCCGCCATCGAGCAGGCCGTGCGCAAGCAGTACGCCGAGATGTTCCCCGCCTTCCCCACTCCGACGTACGCGACCTACGGCAACGTCGACATCCCCCAGCTGTGGAGCGAGTACGCCGGACCGGGCACCACGGTCCTCGACGGGCAGCGGGCCGAGATCGGCGGCCGCGTCTTCGGCTTCGTCGGGGGCGGACTGCGCACGCCGATGCGCACGCCCTACGAGATCGACGACGAGGAGTACGCGGCGAAGATCGAGGCCGTCGGCGAGGTCGACGTGCTGTGCACGCACATCCCGCCGGAGGTCCCCGAGCTGGTCTACGACACGGTCGCGCGGCGCTTCGAGCGGGGCAGCAGGGCCCTGCTCGACGCCATCCGCAGGACCCGGCCGCGGTACTCCCTGTTCGGCCACGTCCACCAGCCGCTCACCCGCCGGATGCGGATCGGCGCCACCGAGTGCGTCAACGTCGGACACTTCGCGCGGGGCGGACGGCCCTGGGCCCTGGAGTGGTGACGGCACAGCGGTGACGGCGCCGCCGCCCGCGCGCGATAGCCTTCACGCGCACACACGTAGGCACGGCCGAACCCCTGACCA
>NZ_WWIA01000790.1 GCF_009870065.1 Streptomyces sp. SID5785
CGCCCACTGGCTGAGCGTGCGCAAGATGCCCGCCGACACCCCGCTGTCCGAGGTCATCGCGGACCCGCGCATCGTCGCCGCCGTCCAGAAGGCCGTCGACTACGCCAACGAGGCGGTCTCGCGCGCCGAGTCCATCCGCAGATTCACCCTGATCGAGGGCGAGTTCACCGAGGACAACGGCCTGCTCACGCCCTCCCTGAAGATCAAACGAGCCGCGGTCACGGCGGCGTACACGCGCGAGATCGAGGAGCTCTACGGTGCCTGAGCACGAGCCCGAGCACGAGCCCGAGCCCGGTCCTGCGGCCGAGCCCGGTCCCGGCACGGACCACGACGTGATCGTCGTCGGCTCCGGATTCGGCGGTTCGGTCTCCGCCCTCCGGCTCACCGAGAAGGGCTACCGGGTCGCGGTCCTGGAGGCCGGCCGCCGCTACACCCGTGACACCCTGCCGCGCACCTCCCTCAAGCTGCGCGACTACCTGTGGGCGCCCCGCCTCGGGATGTACGGCATCCAGCGCATCCACCTGATGAAGAACGTCATGGTGCTCGCGGGCGCCGGGGTCGGCGGCGGCTCCCTCAACTACGCCAACACGCTCTACGTGCCGCCGCCGCCCTTCTTCCGCGACCCCCAGTGGGCCGGCATCACCGACTGGCAGCGCGAACTCGCCCCCTACTACGACCAGGCCCGCCGCATGCTCGGCGTGCGCACCAACCCGACCACCACCGAGGCCGACGAGCTGCTGCGGGACGCAGCCGGGCGGATGGGCGCGGGGGACACCTTCCGCCTCACCCCCGTCGGCGTGTTCTTCGGCGACGGGCAGGACGCCGACGGTACGGCGACCGCCCCGCCCGGCACCGAGGTCCCCGACCCCTACTTCGGTGGTGCGGGGCCCGCCCGCACCGCCTGCACCGAGTGCGGCTCCTGCATGACCGGCTGCCGCGTCGGCGCCAAGAACACCCTCACCGAGAACTACCTCCACCTCGCGGAACGGGCCGGCGCCGAGGTCCGCCCGCTGACCACCGTCACCGCGGTGCGCGAGTGCGACGACGGCACGTACGAGGTCACGACCGTGCCCACGGACAAGCGGCGCCGCGGCCCGCGGACCGTGCTGCGCGCCCGCCGCGTCGTCCTCGCCGCCGGGACCTACGGAACCCAGACCCTGCTGCACCGCATGAAGTCCGACGGGACCCTGCCCCGCCTCTCCGCCCGGCTCGGCGTGCTGACCCGCACCAACTCCGAGGCGCTGGTGGGCGCCCTCACCTGGCCGCGCCGGCTCGGCCGCAAGGACATCGACTTCACCCGCGGCGTCGCCATCACCTCGTCCGTCCACCCGAACCCCACCACGCACATCGAGAACGTCCGCTACGGCAAGGGCTCCAACCTCATGGCCCTCATCTGCGTCCCGCAGTACCGGCAGAACCTGCCCAAGCCGGTCGCCGCCGCCCTCGCCCTCCTCGCCCACCCGGTGCTCGTCGCCCGCACCGTCGTGCTGCGCCGCTGGTCCGAGCGGACCATCATCGGGCTCGTCATGCAGACCCACGACAACTCCCTGACCACGAGCCTGACCCGGCGCGGGCTGCTCACCGCCGAGCAGGGGCACGGCCGGCCCAACCCCGTGCACATCCCCGAGGGCTGGGAGGCGGCCGGGCTCATCGCCGAGTCCCTCAACGGCTTCGCGGGCACCAACCTCGGCGAGCTCATGGGCAAGCCGCTCACCGCGCACTTCCTCGGCGGCTGCCCGATCGGCGACGGCCCCGACACCGGCGTCATCGACGCCTACCACCGGCTCTACGGCCACCCCGGCATCTCCGTGGTCGACGGCTCGGCGGTCTCCGCGAACCTCGGCGTCAACCCGTCCCTGACGATCACGGCGCAGGCCGAGCGCGCCATGGCGTACTGGCCCAACAAGGGCGAACAGGACCCGCGGCCCGCACCCGGCGACGAATACCGGGAGACGGCGCCGGTCGCACCGCACGCCCCGGCCGTACCGCCGGGGGCGTTCGGGGCGCTGCGCCGGTGAGACGGCGCCGGGCCGTCAGCGCGGATCGTCAGCGCGCGGCCGTGGCGGTGACCGCCCCGGCGGGTGTCAGCGGCGGCCGCGGCTCAGGCGGGCGCCGAAACCGTAGTAGAGGCCGAGCAGGATGCCGCCCGCCGCCGCGACGATGCCCGTCGCGCGGTCGTTCCCGGCCATGCTCGTGAGCCCGACGGCCGCGGCGTACGCCATCGGAAGCCACCAGTTGTAGCGGGTGTGTCCGCTCGGTCCCTGCTGCCTCTGCCGCTCATCCATGCCGTGGTCCCCCGTCGTCGTCACGCGTCGTCGTCGCGGATCTCCCTGCCCGCACGTCGGCCGGGAAGATCATCGCATCGCGGCCACCCGTTGTCAGGGGCCAGGCGAAGGAGACGCTGCGTGCTGTCCGGAGACCGGAGCGTGACGTGTATCTCAGGCCGTTTTGCCTTGGTGACGCCGCCATACTTCTGTGACCTGTGGTTATTCTCCGTGAGCGAGTCTGGGATCCAGACTGCTGGGGGAACGACCGGAAGTAGGGACAACGGGGATGGAAGCCACGGGGGGCCAGGTTCACTTCTGCGTGCTGGGGGTGCTGGAGGTCTGGGCCGACGGACGGCGACTGCGGATCGGCGGCGCCATCCAGGAGCGGATCCTCGTCACGCTGCTCCTGGAGCCGGGCCGGGTGGTCCCGGTGTCCCGGCTCGTGGAGGCCGCCTGGGACGAGGAGCCGCCCGCGACGGCCGTCCACCAGATCCGCAAGGCCGTCACCGACCTGCGCCGCCGCATCCCCGGCGGCAGCACGCTGATCGTCACCGAGCGCCCGGGGTACCGCGCGGTCGTCGACGGCGACCAGCTGGACCTGAGCCGCTTCACCCGGCTCGTCGCCCAGGCCCGCCAGGAGCTCGCGGCCGGCGTGCCCGCCCAGGCGGCGGAGCTGCTGCGCGGCGCCCTCGACCTGTGGCGGGGACCGGTCATGGGCGGGCAGGGCGGGGACACGGTCGGCGCCGTGGGGACCGCGCTGGAGGAGCGCCGGCTCGCCGCGGCGGAGCAGCTGCTGCAGATCCGCCTCGACCAGGGCGAGAGCGGCGAGCTCATCGGGGACCTGCGGGAACTCATCGCCGACCATCCGCTGCGCGAGACCCTGCGCGGCCAGCTGATGCTCGCGCTGTACCGGTCGGGCCGCGCGGCCGAGTCCCTGGAGGAGTTCGGCCGGGTCCGCAGCCTGCTCGCCGAGGAGCTGGGCATCGACCCGGGCCCGCGGCTCACCCGGCTCTACGAGGCGATCCTGCACGACAGCGAGGAGCTCGCCGGGCCGGCCCCCGCGGGCCCCGCCGCGGTGCCCGCGCCCGCGGTGACGCCGTCCACGCTCCCGTACGACCTGACGGACTTCACCGGCCGCGGCAGCGAGCTCGACCGGCTCACCGAGCTGGTCGGCGGCGGACGCGACGGCGCCCGGATCGTGGCCCTCGACGGCATGGGCGGCTGCGGCAAGACCTCGCTGGCCGTGCACGCGGCGCACCGGCTGGCCGAGCGCTACCCCGACGGGCAGCTCTGCTTCGACCTGCGCGGGTACTCGCCCGGCGAGGAACCGTTGCAGCCCGCGGCCGCGCTCGGCGCGCTGCTGCGCACCCTGGGCGTACCGGACCAGCGGATCCCGGAGGACGAGTCGGGCCGGGCCGCGCTGTGGCGGGCCACGCTCGCCGGCCGGCGGGTGCTGCTCCTGCTGGACAACGCCCTCGACTCGGCGCAGGTCAGACCGCTGCTCCCGGCGTCCCGCGACTGCCTGGTGCTGGTCACCAGCCGGGCCCGGCTGGTGGATCTGGACGGCGCCGAGTGGATCTCCGTCGGCACGATGCCGCCCGCCGACAGCAGGGCCCTGCTCACCGAGACGCTCGGTGGGCAGCGCACGGGGGCGGAGCCCGAGGCCGTCGACACGCTGGCCGAGCTCTGCGGTCATCTGCCGCTGGCGCTGCGGATCGCGAGCGCCCGGCTGCGCAACCGCTCGCGCTGGACGGTCCGTTACCTCGTGGACCGGCTGGGCGACGAGGCCCGGCGCCTGGGCGAGCTGAGCTCCGGCGAGCGCAGCGTCGCGGCGACGATCCAGCTCTCGTACCAGGCGATGGACGCCGCGCACCGCACCGCGTTCCGGCTGCTCGGACTCCATCCGGGCACCGAGGTCGACGCGCGTTCCGCGGCCGCCCTGTTCGGCCTGGACCTCCAGGACACCGAGGACATCCTGGAGCGGCTCCTCGACGTCCATCTCGTCCAGCAGCAGCAGCTCGGCTGGTACACGCTGCACGACCTGGTGCGCAATTTCGCCCAGAGCCTGCGGACGGACGACACCCGGGACGCCGACCACGCCGCGACGGGCCGCATCCTCGACTACTACGTGGCCGCGTCCGAGCAGGCCTGCACGGTGCTCTTCCCGCGGCGGGCGCGGCGCCCGGTGCCCGGGGGCGCGCCGGTCACCGAACTGCCCCCGCTCGGCGACCCCGACCAGGCGCGCGACTGGCTCGCGCAGGAGGACACCGCGCTGCGGCACGCGGTCGCCCTCGCGCACGAGCACGGCTTCGACCGGCAGACCGTCCCGCTGGCCCGCAACGTGATGTTCTTCCTCAACCTGCGCAGCTCGTTCGACGAGTACGAGCGCATCGCCCAGCTCGCGGTGGACTCCGCCCGGCGCCGCGGGGTGGAGCAGGACCTGCGCACCGGCCTGTCCAACCTGACCTCGGCGCACTGGAAGCTCGGCCGGTTCCGGGCCGGTCTGGCGTCGGCGCAGGAGGCCCTCGACCTCGCGCGGGCCGGTGGCGACGTCCACGGGGAGGCGGTCAGCCTCGATCAACTCGGGCTCCTGAACGCCTTCCTGGGCGAGCTCGAGGAGGGGCGCCGACAGCTCGTCCGCAGCGTCGAACTGCACGAGAACCCGATGCGCAAGGCGATGGCCCTGACCAATCTGAGCACGGTCCACTCGTGCCTCGGCTGGTTCCGGGAGGCCGCCGAGGCCGCCGCACAGGCGGTCGCACTGCACGGCAGCGACGGCGAACGCTCCAACCAGATCCCGGCGCTCAACGACCTGGCCATCGCCCGTCTCGGCCTGGGGGAGCCGCGGCCCGCCGCGGTCAGCCTCTCGCTGGCGCTGAGCCTCGGCGACGAGGCGTCCATCCCGGAGGACCTGGCGCTCACCCTCGCGCTGAGCGCCGACACCGAGCAACGCCTGGGCCGGCACGCCCTGGTGGCCGGCTACGAGGAGCGGGCCCTGGACCTGGTGCGGACCCGGGGCACGACGCTGCGGCGGTGCGAGGTCGAGAACATCGTCGGCCGGCTGCGCCGCCACCGCGGGGCCTACGCGCAGGCCATGGAGCTGCACAGGAGCGCCGCCGGGTGGGCCCGCTCCATCGAGTGCCGGGTGGAACTGGCGCGCGCCCTCGACGGGATGGCGCACGCCGCCGCCGCGCTGGGGGACGCGGCGGCGGCCCGGGAGTACCGCACCGACGCGGACGAGCTGTTCGCCGCGATGGGCGTGCTCGCCGCGCCGCGCAAGGCCGGCTGACGCGTCAGGGACGCGCGGTGTCGGGGCCGACCTCGCTGTTGAGCACCGGGCTGTCGGGGCCGACCTCGCTGTTCACGACGGGACTGTCCGGGCCGACCTCGCTGTTCACG
>NZ_WWIA01000791.1 GCF_009870065.1 Streptomyces sp. SID5785
AGGGGCGCGGGGAACTGCGCGACCGGCCACGACGGCGCAGCCGGTCGGCAACGACGCTGAACTCCTACGGCGGCGACGTCCGCGCTGCTGCGGGAGACCACCACCGCGCCGTAGCGCCGCACCCAGACCCCGCGCCACCGACCGGGCACGACCACCCGGTGCCGAGCACCATCGGGCACAGACGCGGGGCCGACGCCCCCGGAGGGGGCGGGTGGGTGGGAGAGGGGCTCGGCCGCGACACGGCCGCCCCCAGGCGCCCCGGGCAGGGGAAATCGGGGCTCGGCCGCGACACGGCCGCGACAGGCGCCCCGGCCCCGCAGGGCCGCGCGAGGAGCCCGAGGCACACCCCCGGCATGCCCTAGGGCGACCCCCGGCCCAGCCGACGAGAGGCCCCGGGGCTCGCCCCGGCCCACCGCCGACCCGGAGCAACCCAGGGGCCGGGCCCGAACACCCCGCACCTACACAGGCACGTGCACCGACGCCACCCGCGACGCCACAACCCGCTCCCGCTCAGCGCGAGCGGCCCGCTTCCGCAGACGCAGGATCTGCGACACCCCGAGCGCCTGCAGCACGAACACCGCCGAGAACGCGACGCGATAGTCGTCCCCGGTCGCGTCGAGCAGCACCCCGACCGCGAGCAGCGTGGTCATGGAGGCGACGAACCCGCCCATGTTCACGATCCCGGACCCGGTCCCCTGCCGCTCGGGCGGATTCGCGGGCCGCGCGAAGTCGAACCCGATCATCGACGCGGGCCCGCACGCCCCGAGCACCACGCACATCACGACGAGCAGCCACATCGGCGAGCGTCCCGGCCACAGGACGGGCATGGCCCAGAGCACTGCGGTGGTCGCGACGGTGCCGAGCGCCAGCGGGAGCCGCGCCGTGTGGTGCCGGGCGACGACCTGTCCGTACACGAGTCCGATCACCATGTTGGACAGCACCACGAGGGTGAGGAGTTCCCCGGCCGTCCCGCGCGAGAGTCCCTGCGCCTCGACGAGGAACGGCAGCCCCCACAGGAGCAGGAACACCATCGCCGGGAACTGCGTCGTGAAGTGCACCCACAGTCCCAGCCGGGTGCCCGGCTCGCGCCAGGCCGCCGAGATCTGCGCCCGCACGTACGCGGCGCCCTTGTGCGTCGCGGGCAGCGGCGCCGGCTCGAAGCCCTCGGGGTGGTCCTTCAGGAACAGCAGCATGAGGACGAGGACGACGACTCCCGCGAGCGCCGAGCCCGCGAACGCCGCCTCCCAGCCGATGCCGTGCAGGAGCCGCGCGATGACGAGCGTGGAGATCAGGTTGCCCGCCATGCCGACGAGCCCGGCGAGCTGGGCGACGAGCGGCCCGCGCCGCGCGGGGAACCAGCGGGTGCCGAGGCGCAGCACGCTGATGAACGTCATGGCGTCGCCGCAGCCGAGCAGCGCCCGCGAGACGAGCGCCGTCCCGTACGAGGACGAGAACGCGAAGCCGAGCTGTCCGAGGGTGAACAGGACGACCCCGATGGTCAGGACCCGCTTGGTGCCGAGCCGGTCGACCATCAGGCCGACGGGTATCTGCATGCCCGCGTAGACGAGCAGTTGGAGGATCGAGAACGTGGACAGCGCCGAGGCGTTGATGTGGAAGCGCTCGACGGCGTCGAGGCCCGCGACGCCGAGGGACGTGCGGAAGATGACGGCGACGAAGTAGACGGCGACGCCGATCGACCAGACGGCGACGGCCCGGCGGCCGCCGGGCGGATCGCCGGGCAGCCGGACCGCCGGGGAGGAGGCGGAACTCATCGCACGTCACCCCGCGCCAGGTTCTGGAACCAGCCGACGTGCCGCCGCACGACGGCGACGGCCGCCTCGGCGTCCCCGGCGCGCAGCGCGTCGAGCAGCTCGCCGTGTTCGGCGAGGGTGTGGGCGACGCGGTCGGGGTGGGACTGCATCACGGCGACTCCCATGCGCAGCTGCCGGTCGCGCAGCTGGTCGTAGAGGCGGGACAGGATCTCGTTGCCCCCGCTGCGCACGATCTCCGCGTGGAAACAGCGGTCGGTGGCGGCGGCTTCGGCGAACTGTCCGGCGACGGCCTGGGTGCGCTGGGTCTCGAGGAGTTCCGCGAGCCGCTCGATGAGTCGGGGCGTCGCGGGCACGGCCTTGCGCACCGCGTGCTCCTCGACGAGCAGTCGGGTCTCGACGACGTCCGCGATCTCCTGTGCGGAGACCGGCAGGACGAGGGCGCCCTTCTTGGGGTAGAGCCGGAGCAGCCCCTCGACCTCGAGCTTGAGCAGGGCCTCGCGCACGGGGGTGCGGGAGACGCCGACGGCCTCGGCGAGCTCGCCCTCGGTGAGGAGGGTGCCGCCCTCGTAGCGGCGCTCGAGCACGGCGGTCTTGACGTGGTCGTAGACGCGCTCGGCGGCGGGCGGTCGTTTCTCGGTGGCGGTACCGGTGGCAGTGCCGGTGGCGGTGGTGGCCGGGGCGGAGGTCGCGGGCATGCGCACATCATAGATACAACACGTACGCAAGCCGCCGGACGTCCACCATGCGGACCGGACGTCACCCGATCTCGCGTACGCGCCCCGTACAACCCTGGACGCGTCCCAGAAGTCTCTTACGTGCGCGATCCGCCCAATGGGCCGCGCTTTAGGGGCATTTGGAGCGTCTACCTTGAATATTCGCCTTTCGGGCATCGCTGTTCTCGTCGCGGGCACGGTGCTCACCAGCGGAGCGCTGACCACCTCCGCACAGGCCGCCACCGCACCGGCCGTACCCAAGATCGCCGCGGCCGGCGGCTTCGTGATGAACAACGGGACGGGCAAGAGCCTGTTCACCAAGGCCGCGGACACCCGCCGGTCCACCGGCTCCACCACCAAGATCATGACCGCCAAGGTGGTGCTGGCCCAGTCGCACCTGAACCTGGACGCCAAGGTCACGGTCCAGAAGGCCTACAGCGACTACATCGTCAAGAACAACGCGTCGTCGGCCCGCCTGATCGTCGGCGACAAGGTCACCGTCCGCCAGCTCCTCTACGGGCTGATGCTGCCCTCGGGCTGCGACGCGGCCTACGCGCTCGCGGACAAGTTCGGCTCGGGCTCGACCCGTTCGGCCCGCGTGAAGTCCTTCATCGGCAAGATGAACAAGGCGGCGACGAGCCTCGGCCTGAAGAACACGCACTTCGATTCGTTCGACGGCATCGGCAAGGGCAAGAACTACTCGACGCCGCGCGACCTCACGAAGATCGCCTCGTCGGCGATGAAGAGTGCGACGTTCCGCTCGGTCGTGAAGACGAAGTCGACCAAGCAGAAGGTCACCACCAAGTCCGGCGGCTACCGCTACATGTCCTGGACGAACACGAACAACCTGCTCGGCTCGTACTCGGGCACCATCGGCGTCAAGACCGGCTCGGGCCCGGAGGCCGGCTACTGCCTGGTCTTCGCCGCGACCCGCGGCGGCAGGACGGTCATCGGCACGGTCCTGAAGTCCACGTCCGTCAGCGCCCGCACCTCGGACGCGAAGAAGCTCATGGACTACGGCTTCAAGAAGTAGCCCGCACGCGGAGCGGCGCACTGCGCGACCGGCCGGCCACAGCCGGTCGCGCAGTCGCCCGGGAGACGATCAGCTCCCGGTGGTCATCCCCGGGTGATCAGCCCCCGGTGATCGGACGCGGTGATCATCCCCGCGTGATCAGCCCCAGGTGATCAGGCGCTTGGGGCGCTCCAGGACCGCCGCCACGTCCGCGAGCACCTTGGAGCCCAGCTCCCCGTCCACCAGCCGGTGGTCGAAGGACAGCGCCAGCGTGGTCACCTGACGCGGCTTCACCTTGCCCTTGTGCACCCAGGGCTGGAGCTTGATCGCTCCGACGGCGAGGATCGCCGACTCGCCCGGGTTCAGGATCGGCGTGCCCGTGTCGACGCCGAAGACGCCCACATTGGTGATGGTGACCGTGCCGCCCTGCATGGCCGCGGGAGACGTCCTGCCCTCCCGCGCGGTCGACACCAGCTCACCCAGCGACGCCGCCAGCTCGGGCAGGGTCTGGGCGTGCGCGTCCTTGATGTTCGGCACGATCAGACCGCGCGGGGTGGCCGCGGCGATGCCCAGGTTCACGTAGTGCTTCTGGACGATCTCCTGGGCCGCCTCGTCCCACGCCGCGTTGACCGCGGGGTTCCGCTTGATCGCGACGAGGAGGGCCTTGGCGATGAGCAGCAGCGGGTTGACCCGCAGCCCCTGCAGGTCCTTGTCGCCCTTGAGCTCCTCGACGAGCTTCATCGTGCGCGTCACGTCGACGGTCACGAACTCCGTGACGTGCGGCGCGGTGAACGCCGAACCGACCATCGCCGCGGCCGTCGCCTTGCGCACCCCCTTCACGGGGATCCGGGTCTCGCGCACCGTGTCGTACGAGACCGGCGCCGCCGGGGCGGCGGGCCGCACCGGGGCGGGCGCCTGCGCGGGGACCTCGGGCGCGGCGGCCGGCGCGGCCTGGGCGACCGCGGCGTGCACGTCCTCGCGGGTGATGATCCCGTCCGCGCTGGACGGGACGACCGTGGCGAGGTCGACGCCCAGGTCCTTGGCGAGCTTGCGGACCGGCGGCTTGGCCAGCGGGCGCTGCTCGGTGACCGCGGGGGCCGCCGAGCCGTTCGCCACGGCGGGGTCCTTGCGGGCGCGCCGCTTGGTGGAGGACTCC
>NZ_WWIA01000792.1 GCF_009870065.1 Streptomyces sp. SID5785
CAGCGCGCTGCGACTGGCCCGCGCGGCCCGCTACGAGGGCGTCGGCACGGTCGAGTTCCTGGTGCGCGGCGCCGAGTTCGTGTTCATCGAGGCCAATCCGCGTCTCCAGGTCGAACACACGGTGACCGAGGAGGTGACCGGGGTCGACCTCGTGGCGGCGCAGCTGCGGATCGCGGCGGGCGAGCGGCTCGCGGACCTGGGCCTGGCCGGTCCCCCGCCGACGCCGCGCGGGGTCGCCGTGCAGGTCCGGGTGAACGCGGAGGTCACCTCGCCCGACGGCACGGTCCGCCCCTCCACCGGCCGGATCACCCGGTTCGACCCGCCCGCCGGACCCGGGATCCGGGTGGACACGGCGGTGCGCACCGGCACGGAGATCGGCACGCGCTTCGACTCCTTGCTGGCGAAGGTCGTCGCCCGGGCGCCTGCGGGCGGTCCGGCCGCGGCGTACGCGAAGGCGCGGCGCGCCCTGGACGAGTTCGCCGTGGAGGGGGTGGCGACGGGCGTGCCGCTGCTGCGCGCGCTCCTCGCCCACCCGGAGGTCACGGCGGGCGCCATCGACACGGGCTTCGTCGAGCGGCACCTCGCGGACCTCGTGCCGGCCGAGGAGGCGCGCCCCGCGGACGCGGCGGGCACACTGGTCGCCCCGATGAGCGGCACGGTCGTCTCGGTGCACGCGGAGCCGGGCGAGGCGGTCGCGGCGGGCTCCGTGCTCGTGGTCCTGGAGGCCATGAAGATGGAGCACGTGGTGCGCGCCGCACACCCCGGTGTCGTCCGGGAGGTGTCCGCGGCGGTCGGCGGGACGGTCGCCGAGGGGGCGGTGCTGGTCCGGCTCGATCCGGGTGGGGCGGGTGCGGCCGGCCCGGCGGACTCCGGGCCGGTGGACCCCGACACGGTGCGGGCCGATCTCGCCGAGGTCGGGGCGCGGCACGCGTTCGGGCTCGACGCGCACCGCCCGGAGGTGGTCGCGCGCCGGCACGCGGCGGGCCGGCGCACGGCGCGGGAGAACCTCGACGACCTCTGCGACCCGGGGACGTTCACCGAGTTCGGCGCGCTGGCCGTGGCGGCCCAGCGCCGCAGGCGCCCGCTGGAGGAGCTGGTCCGGGACACGCCCGCGGACGGCATGGTCACCGGCACGGGCCGGATCGGCGGCGTCCCGGTCGTCGCGATGTCGTACGACTACACCGTGCTGGCCGGGACGCAGGGCATGAACAACCACGCCAAGACGGACCGGATGCTGGCGGTCGCCGAGCGGCGCGGCCTGCCCGTCGTGCTGTTCGCCGAGGGCGGCGGGGGCCGGCCCGGCGACACGGACTCGACGGCGGTCGCGGGCCTGAACGTGTCGACGTTCCATCACATGGCGCGCCTGAGCGGCCGGGTGCCCCTGGTCGGCGTCGCCTCGGGCCGCTGCTTCGCGGGGAACGCGGCGCTGCTCGGCAGCTGCGACGTGATCATCGCGACGCCGGAGGCGAACATCGGCATGGGCGGCCCCGCGATGATCGAGGGCGGCGGTCTCGGCACGTACCGGCCCGAGGAGATCGGCCCGCTGTCGGTGCAGGTGCCGAACGGCGTTGTCGACCTGCCGGTCGCGGACGAGGCGGAGGCGGTGCGGGCGGCGCGCGCCTACCTGTCGTACTTCCAGGGCGTACGAGACGACTGGGAGGCACCGGACCAGCGGCTGCTGCGGCACGTGGTGCCGGAGAACCGGCGGCGGGCCTACGACGTGCGGGCCGCCGTCCGCGGGCTCGCCGACACCGGATCGGTCCTGGAGCTGCGGCGTGGCTTCGGGTCCGGGGTGGTCACGGCGCTGGTCCGGGTCGAGGGCCGGCCGCTGGGGCTGATCGCCAACGATCCGGGGTGTCTCGGCGGCGCCCTCGACCGGGACGCGGCCGACAAGGCGGCCCGCTTCCTGCGGTTGTGCGAGTCGTTCGCGCTGCCGGTCCTCTCGCTGTGCGACACCCCGGGGTTCATGGTCGGTCCGGACGCCGAACGCACCGCGACCGTGCGGCAGTTCGCGGACCTGTTCGTGGCGGGCGCCCGGCTGACCGTGCCCCTCGTGTGCCTCGTGCTGCGCAAGGCGTACGGGCTCGGCGCGATGGCGATGATGGGCGGCTCGACGCGGGCGCCGCTGGCCACCGCGGCCTGGCCCAGCGGCGAGTTCGGCGGGATGGGCCTGGAGGGCGCCGTCCGGCTCGGCTACCGCAGGGAACTCGCCGCGATCGCCGACCCCGACGCGCGCGAGCGGGCCTTCCGGGAACGGGTCGCCGAACTGTACGAACACGGCAAGGCGGTGAACGCGGCGGCCGCGCTCGAGATCGACGGGGTCATCGACCCGGCCGCGTCCCGCTCCTGGATCCTGTCGGCGCTCGGCACGGCCGGCGGCGTGAGCGGCACCGAGCGGCTTTGAGCGGCGGCCCCTGCGGGTACTCGGACGATCATGCGAATCAGTGTGGTGGATGTCGGGTCGAACACGGTGCGGCTCGCGATCGCCGACGCGGCCGACGGCGCGCCGCTGCCCGTGCACACGGCCAAGCGGCGGCTGCGCCTGTCGGACCGGATCGACGAGGACCGCCGGCTGGGCCCCGGCGCGGTCGCGGAGATCGTCGAGGCGGTCGCCGGTGCGCGCGACGAGGCCCGGCGCTGGGGCAGCGACGAGCCGTTCGCGTTCGCCACGGCCATCGTGCGGGACGCGCCGAACCGTGACGAGGTGCTGCGCGCGGTCCACGAGGGCACCGGCCTGCGGCTGCGGGTACTGCCGGGCGAGGTGGAGGCCGAGCTGACCTTCCTCGCCGCGCGGCGCTGGCTGGGCTGGCGGGCCGGACCGCTCGGCGTGCTCGACATCGGGGGCGGCTCGCTCGAGGTGGCCTTCGGGCGCGGCCGGTCGCCGAGCTTCGCGGTCTCGCTGCCGCTGGGCGCCCGCCGCC
>NZ_WWIA01000793.1 GCF_009870065.1 Streptomyces sp. SID5785
GGCGCGGGGAACTGCGCGACCAGCCACGACGAGACCCGCAGCCCGCGACGGAAGGGTCACCCCGCAGACGGGGACGGGTCCGGTAGCGCCGGAGGCTGCTTCGCCGGGTTCTCCGACAACGCCGCGAGCGCGATCCGCACGGCCTCGTCCAGCTGCGGATCGAGCCCGGCCCCGGCGTCCCGCGGGGTGACGACCACCTCGACGTCCGGATCGACCCCGTGGTTCTCCACCCCCCACTCGTAACCCTCCAGCCAGATCGGATACTTCGGCTGCGTCACGAGCGTCCCGTCCACCAGCCGGTACCGGCTGTCGATCCCGATGACGCCGCCCCACGTACGGACCCCGACGACCGGCCCGATCCCGAGCGCCTTGATCGCCGCGTTGACGATGTCGCCGTCCGAGCCGGAGAACTCGTTGGCGACGGCGACGACGGGCCCGCGCGGCGCGTCCATCGGGTACGAGAAGGGCCGGATGCCGCGCGGCACGTCCCAGCCCACGATGCGCCGCGCGAGCTTCTCGACGACGAGCTGCGACGTGTGCCCGCCCCGGTTCTCCCTGATGTCGACGACCAGTCCCTCGCGGGCCACCTCGACGCTCAGGTCACGGTGGATCTGCGCCCAGCCGGGCGCCTGCATGTCGGGCACGTGGAGATAGCCGAGCCGGCCGCCGGAGCGCTCGTGGACGTACGCCCGCCGGTCCGCGACCCACGCGTGGTAGCGCAGCGGCTCCTCGTCGGCGAGCGGGACGACGACCACGTGCCGGGTCCCGCCGCCGCCCGCGGGCGACACGGTGAGCTCGACGGGCCGGTCCGCGGTGCCTACGAGCAGCGGCCCCGGCCCGGTGACCGGGTCGACGGGGCGGCCGCCGACGGCGACGATCGCGTCCCCGGCGCGGACGGCGACGCCGGGCGCGGCCAGCGGGGAGCGGGCGCGCGGGTCGGAGGTCTCGGAGGGCAGGACCCGGTCCACCCGCCACAGCGGCGCCCCCTGCGGTCCGTCCTCGTGCCGGGACAGGTCGGCGCCGAGCAGCCCCTGCCGGCGGGCCGCGGAGCCCGCGCCGCCGCTCGGGGTGACGTAGGCGTGGGAGGTACCGAGCTCGCCCTGCACCTCCCAGAGCAGGTCGACGAGGTCGTCGTGGGTCGCGACGCGGTCCAGGAGCGGGCGGTAGCGGTCCAGGACGCCGGGCCAGTCGACGCCGTTCATGTCGGCGCGCCAGAAGTTGTCCCGCATCAGGCGGCCGGTCTCCTCGTACATCTGCCGCCACTCGGCCGCCGGGTCGACGGTCTGGGAGACGCGGGCGAGGTCGACCGTGATGTTCGTGTCGCTGTCCTCGTCGTGCGCGGGACGGCGGTCGCTGGGCACGACCTTGAGCGCGTCGCCGGTCCACAGCAGGACCCGCTTGCCGTCGCCCGAGACCTCGAAGTGGTCGGCGTCCGCGCCGAGTTGTTCCAGGCGCTGCTGGGCGAGGTCGTAGCGCTCGAGGCGGGAGCCGGGCTCGGGGTCGCCGCGCTCGGCGCGCGAGTCGCCGAGGACGCCGGTCAGCGGGTGACGCAGCCACAGCACGCCGTCCTTGGCAGTGCGCAGCCCCGAGTAGCGGCCGGCCTCGACGGGGAAGGGGACGATCCGGTCGACGAGGCCCTCCAGGTCGACGCGGGTGGCGGGGGCACCCTCACTGTCGGGTGTCTCGTCCTTGTCGACGGCCTCGAAGGCGCGCCCGTGCCGCTGCGGCCCGAACGGCGACGGGGTGGTCGCCGCGAGCGTGATCAGGTACGGCCGGACGCCGCTGACGAAGGCGAGGTCGAAGGCGTGCTCGTCGTAGACCGGGTCGAAGGAGCGGGCCGACAGGAACGCCAGGTGCTTTCCGTCGAGCGTGAAGGCGGGCGCGTCGTCGCGGAAGCGCAACGGGGTCGCCTCGGTGACGGCGAGGTCAGTGGTGTTGGCCAGTTTCAGCTGCCGCAGGTCGTGCGGGCCCGGGTGGGACCAGGCGAGCCACGCCGAGTCGGGCGAGAAGGCGAGCCCCGTGCCGTGCCCGTCCTCGCTGCGGTCCACCTCGCGTACGTCGCCGCTGTCCCGCTCGACGAGCAGGATCCGCCCGTCGTGCGCGGCCACGGCGACCCGGCCGCCGTCCGGCGCGACGGCCAGGGACAGGACGCGGCCGAGCCGCCCCGCGCCCAGCC
>NZ_WWIA01000794.1 GCF_009870065.1 Streptomyces sp. SID5785
CTGGCTGCGCAGCGGGATCGACGCGTACGAGGAGCTGCACGACGCGCTCGCCGAGGACGGCACCTCGCGCCTGTCGCCGCACCTGCACTTCGGCACGCTCTCTCCCGCCGAACTCGTGCGACGGGCCTGGGACGCCGGGGGCCCGGGCGCCGAGGCCTTCGTCCGGCAGCTGGCGTGGCGCGACTTCCACCAGCAGGTGCTCGCCGCCCGACCGTCGGCCGCGCACCGCAACTACCGCACCAGGGGCGACCGTTGGCGCACCGGAAGGGCCGCGGAGCGGGACGTGGCGGCGTGGCGGGACGGCCTGACCGGCTACCCGGTGGTCGACGCCGCGATGCGCCAGCTGCGGCACGAGGGCTGGATACACAACCGCGGCCGGCTCCTGGCGGCCGGCTTCCTCACGAAGACGCTGTACGTGGACTGGCGCACCGGCGCCGACCACTTCCTGTCGCTCCTGGTCGACGGGGACGTGGCGGAGAACCAGCTGAACTGGCAGTGGGCGGCGGGCACCGGCACCGACACCCGTCCCAACCGGGTCCTGAACCCGGTGACGCAGGCGCGGCGCTTCGACCCGCAGGGCGCCTATGTCCGGCGCTGGGTACCGGAGTTGGCGGACGTCGCGCCCCGCGCCGTGCACGAGCCGTGGAAACTGCCCGCGCGGGAGCGCGAGCGGCTCGACTACCCGGAGCCGATCGTGGACCTGGCCGACGGCCTCGCCCGCTTCAAGGCGGCCCGGGACCGGTGAATGCGGCGCGGGTCCGGCCGGACGCAGCCGGTGACAACTCTGCGCAAAGGCCTGGCCAATGACATAATCGCCGGGTCCTTCACCGTCCGAGCACACGCTGGAGTCAGACATGACGGCACCGTCATCGCCGAGCCGTATCGACACGAGCAAGCCGCACCCCGCCCGTGTCTACGACTGGCTCCTGGGCGGCAAGGACAACTACCCGGTCGACCAGGAGGTGGCGGAGAAGCTGCCCCCCGAGGCGCGGCACAACGCGATGCGCAACCGCGCCTTCATGCACCGCGCCGCCGCCTGGCTCGCGGAGAACGGCATCGACCAGTTCCTCGACATCGGCACCGGCATCCCGACACGGCCGAACCTGCACCAGATCGTGCAGCGGATCGTCCCCTCCGCCCGGGTCGCCTACGCCGACAACGACCCGATCGTGCTGCGCCACGCCGAGGCCCTGCTGGTCAGCAGCCCGGAGGGGGCGACGGACTACATCGAGGCCGACGTCCGCGACCCGGCCGCGATCCTCGACCACGCGCGCACGTTCCTCGACTTCGACCGGCCCCTCGCGCTGTCCATGATCGCGCTGATGCACTTCATCACCGACGAGGAGGACCCGTACGGGCTGACCCGCACCCTCGTCGACGCGCTCCCCTCGGGCAGCTACCTGGTGCTGTCGCACGGCACGACGGACGAGCACCCGCACCTGGCCACGTCCGTCAAGAACACCTACCGCAAGGGCGAGATCCCGCTCCGGATGCGCACCCGCGCCGAGATCGAGCCGTTCTTCGAGGGCCTCGAGCTCGTGGACCCGGGCCTGGTCACGGCGACCCACTGGTACCGCACCGGTCCGGCACCGGCCGAGGAGCTGAGCGGGTTCTACGTGGGCGTGGCGCGGATTCCGTAGCCGGACCGGGCGGCGAAGTCGGCGAACCAGGGCAGCAGGTCGGGCCGGGTCACCGTGCCGTCGGCGACCACGTCCGCGACGCGGGCGCCCTGGAGGATGCGCTTGACGGGCACCTCCAGCTTCTTGCCGGTGAGCGTACGGGGCACGGCCTCGACGGGGACGACGACGTCGGGGACGTGCCGGGGCGACAGCTGCCGCCGGATCGCGGACACGATCTCGTCGCGCAGCGCGTCGTCGAAGCGCTCCCCGGGCGCCGGCACGACGAACAGCGGCATGGCGTAGCCGCCGTCGGGCAGTTCGGCGCCGACGACGAGGCTGTCCGCGACCCGGGGCAGCCGTTCGACGACGGCGTACAGGTCGGCGGAGCCCATGCGCACGCCCATCCGGTTGAGGGTGGCGTCGGAGCGTCCCGCGACCTGGACCGACAGGTCCTCGTGGACGGTGACCCAGTCGCCGTGCCGCCACACGCCGGGGTAGTGGTCGAAGTAGCTCGCCCGGTACCGCGCGTGCCCGGGGTCGCCGACGAAGCGGAGCGGCATCGAGGGCATCGGCGCGGTGACGACGAGCTCGCCCTGCTCTCCCACGACGGGGCGCCCCTCGGCGTCCCAGGCGGCGAGCGCGACGCCCAGGGCCGGTCCGGCGAGCCGGCCGGTGTGTTCGGGCAGCAGGGCCGAGTCGCCGGCCAGCACGGAGCAGATGTCCGTGCCGCCGCAGATCGACTGGAGCCGGGCCCCGGGTGCCGCCCGCTCGCGGACCCAGCGCCAGGTGCTGTCGGGCATGGCCGAGCCGGTCTGCAGGACGGAACGGACGGCTCCCAGTCCGTGGTCGCGGGCCGGGTGGGACCCCGCCTTCTCGCCGGCGGTCAGGTACGCGGCGCCGACGCCCACGACAGTGGCCCCGGTGCGTTCCGCGATCCGCCAGACTCCGTCGGCGCCCGGGTGGGTGGGGCTGCCGTCGTACAGGACGAGCGTGCTGCCGTGCAGGAGGCCGCCGACCATGAGGTTCCAGACCATCCAGCTGGTGGAGGTGTGGAACAGGAACCGGTCCTCCTCGCGCAGTCCGATGCCGAGGCCGAGGGCCTTGAGCAGCTCGACGACGATGCCGCCGTGACCGTGGACGATGCCCTTGGGGACACCGGTGGTGCCGGAGGACCACAGGATCCACAGCGGGTGGTCGAAGGCGACGTCGGCGAAGACCAGGGACGCCTCGCGAGCCGCCGCAGCGGACCAGGAGTGCCGGGCCACGTCCGCCCGCGGGACGCGGTCCGGACCCTCCCCGCCTGCGTACAGCCGGTCGACGCGGACGAGATGACGCACGGTGGGCAGTCCCGCGAGCAGCTCCGCCGTCCTGGGCCGGCAGTCGTACGCGGTGCCCGCGTAGCGGTAGCCGTCGGCGGCCACGAGCACCTTCGGCCCGGCCTGGCGGAGCCGGTCGAGGACACCGGCGGTCCCGAAGTCCGGCGAACAGACGGTCCATGTGGCACCGATGGCGGCGGTCGCGAGGAGGGCGACGACGGCCTCGGGGATGTTCGGCAGGTATCCGGCGACGCAGTCCCCCGGTCCGACGCCGAGGTCGCGCAGGGTGGCCGCGACGCCCGCCACCTCGGCGGCGAGCCTGCGCCGGGTGAAGGTCTCGGGGTCACCGGTCTCGGCGACGGCGACGAGGGCCGGGAGGCTGTCGTCGGCGTGGGTGAGGCACTGCCGGGCGAAGTTGAGCCGGGCGCCAGGGAACCAGGTGGCGCCCGGCATCGCCGCGTCGGCGAGGACCTCGTCGTAGGTGCTGACCTCGCCGAGTCCGTAGTAGTCCCACACGGCGGACCAGAACTCGGGCAGGTTCCCGGTGCTCCAGCGCCACAGCCGGGCGTAGTCGGGCAGGTCGAGGCCGCGTTCCCGGTGCAGCCAGTCCTGGAAGTCGGCGATGTTCGAGGGGTGTCCGGTCACTGCACGGCCTCCCTGCGCGTGAAGGTGGCGCCGTCGAGTTCCCCGAGGAGGCGCAGGGCCTGCGGCCACGGGCCGTGTCCGGACGCCGGATTGAGATGGCCGACCGGTCCGAGGTCGACGAGCCGGCTGCCCCAGTCGGCGGCGAGGGCGGCGATGCGGCCGGTGCGGCGGGCCAGCGGGTCGTCACTGCTCGACGCGACGATGCTGGGAAAGGGCAGCCGGGTGCGCACGACCGGCAGCCAGCCGTGCTCGCGGAGGGTCGCCGGGTCGGGGTGTCCGTCCGGCAGGGGGCTGTCGAAGTCGGGTGGCGTCGCGAGGAGCGCACCGCGCACGGGCCGGTCGTGGGTGACGGCCCAGTGGACGGTGGTGTGCACGCCGGCGCTGTGCGCGACGAGCACGACGGGGCCCGGTGCGGCGGCCACGACGGCGTCGAGCGCGGCCACCTGGGCGGCGCGGCTGAGCCGGCCGGCGGTGAGGGGCGGGACGGTCACGGATCCGGGGAGCCGGGCGGCGAGGTGGGTCTGCCAGTGGTCGGCGACGTGGTCGCGCAGTCCGGGGACGAGCACGACCGTGGCGGCCGTGCTCGTCCGTGAGGCGGGGTTCATGTGGGGAGCTCCGTCGTGGTGAGGGGCCGGGCCGGGACAGGAACGCGCAGGTCCGCGGCGTAGCGGCGGCGGCCGATGGCGAAGGCCAGGGCGGCCGGGAGGGAGACGAAAGGGATCACGCCCAGTGCGGCGTGCAGGCCGATCCGGTCGGCGAGCAGGCCGGTCACGGCCGGGCCGGGGGCGAGACCGATGAGGCTGTTGGCGAGCGTGAGGGTGGCCATCGCGGTGGCCACCACGGCCGGCGGGGTCAGGCTGACCACCATGGCGGCGGCCGGTCCCGCCGTGGCGTTGGACAGCAGCGTCCCGGCACCGATCAGCAGCAGTTGCGCCGCTCCGTTCGGGAGGTGGAAGCCCGTGCCGAGCAGGACGAGGGAGCCGGTGCTGCACAGGACGGCGAGGGTCCACTTGTGGTGGGTGTCGCGCCGTCCGAGCCGGTCGCTGACGAGTCCGCCGCCGACCATGCCGACGCCGGTGACGAGCGCGAACACCCCGGCCACGAGTCCCGCCCGGTCGGTCGACAGCCCGTAGGAGCGGTCGAGGTAGCTGGGCATCCAGGCGAGCAGGGCCATGGCGAGGAACATCTGGAGTCCGCTGCCGAGGTAGGCGCAGCGCACCGAGGCGGTGGAGAACAGACGCGGCAGCAGGGACCGTACCGGTCCGTCCGCCCCCGGCGCGTCGCCCCGGTCGAGACAGGCACGGGCCAGGCGTCCCTCGGTGACGACGATGCTGTACACCCCCGCGAGGGCGAGCCCGAACAGGCCCATGACCGCGAACGTCCAGCGCCAGCCCAGGTGCTGGGCGACGACCCCGCCGACGGACACGCCGAGCACCGAGCCGAAGGCTCCGCCCGCGATGAACGCACCGGACAGCGTGGCACGCATCGTCGCGGGGAACACGCTGATGACGACGGCGATGCCGACACTGCCGTACGCCGCCTCGCCGACCCCCACCAGGAAGCGGCCGAGGAACATCTGGCCGTAGCTCGCGGCGACGGCGCAGCCGAGCGTCGCCAGGCTCCAGACCACCGCCGCCAGGACCAGGCTGCGCGCCCGGCCCCAGCGGTCGGCGAGCAGGGACAGCGGAAAGGTGAGGACGCCGACCATGAGGGCGACGATGCCGCTCAGCGAGCCCAACTGGGCGTCGGTGAGCATCCACTCGGCCTTCAGCAGCGGAAAGACCGCGTTGAGGACCTGCCGTGACATGTAGTCGGAGAGCAGCAGGCCGAAGCTGAGGCCGAACACGATCCACGCGTATCCGCGCGACACGGCTCTACTGGGGCCGGTCACCGGCGATCCCGGCGCGCTCCATCTTGCGGACGGCGGGCCAGTAGTCCTGGACCGCGTAGTGCTGGGTGGAGCGGTTGTCCCAGAGGGCGACGCTGTTCGCCGTCCACCGCCAGCGGACCTGGTACTCGGGCACGGCGGCCTGGCTGATCAGGTAGTTCATCAGCAGGTTGGCGCCCGGCGCGTGGTCCTGGCCGAACCGCACGTTGTCGGGGGTGTGGTGGTTGACGAAGTGCGTCGTGAAGGCGTTGACGAAGAGGATCTTCTCGCCGGTCTCGGGGTGGGTGCGCACGACCGGGTGCTCCGGATCGGGATAGCGCTCCTTGAGGCGGCGTCGCTCGTCGGGCGGCAGGACGGCGCCGAAGCTGGCCTCGATGCTGTGCCGGGCGCGCAGTCCGTCGATCTGTGTGCGGATGTGCGCGGGCAGCCGGCGGTAGGCCTCGGCCATGTCGACCCAGATGGTGTCGCCCCCGACCGCCGGGGTCTCGACGCAACGCAGGACGGCGCCCATGGGCGGGTGTGCGCGCCAGGTCGCGTCGCAGTGCAGGGCGTTCTCGTAGTGCTCGGGCTTGCTGTCGAGGTCCTTGTAGATGCGGACGAGCCCGGGGTGGTCGGGGTCGCTGCCGAGGACGGGGTGGTCCTCGAGCGGGCCGAGCCGGGAGGCGAACGCGACGTGGTCGGCGCGGCTGAGGTTCTGGTCGCGCAGGAACAGCACCTTGTGGCGGAGCAGGAGCTGCCTGATCTGCGCGAACAGGTCGTCGTCGTGCACGGCGTCGCCGAGCTGGACTCCGTGCAGCTGGGCGCCGAGGGTGCAGGTGAGGGGTTCGACGTCGATCCTGGTGCGGACGGTGGTCGGTGTCATGTGCGCGCTCCTCAGGGAATCAGGACGGAGGAGCCGGTGGTGAGCCCGGACTCCAGGGCACGGTGGGCCGCCACCGCGTCCGTCAGGGCGTGCCGCCCGTCGATGCGGATGCGGATGCGGCCGCTGCCCACGTGGTCGAAGAGTTCACCGGCGAGGGCGGACCGCTCGGCGGGGTCCGCGATGTAGTCGGCGAGGGCGGGCCGGGTGACGAACAGGGAGCCGCGGACGGCCAGTTGCATGGCGTCCAGCGGCGGGACGCCGGAGGCGGTGCCGAAACAGACGAGGAGTCCGCGGCGGCGCAGCGAGGCCATCGAGCCGTCGACGGTGTCCTTGCCGATGCTGTCGAGGACGAGGGGGACGCCCTCGCCGCCGGTCAGTTCGCGTACCCGTGCCGCCACGTCCTCCTGCCGGTACAGGACGGTGTGGTCACAGCCGTGGGCGCGGGCGAGTTCGGCCTTCTCCTCGGTCGAGACGGTGCCGATGACGGTGAGGCCGAGCAGCTTGGCCCACTGGCACACGATGAGTCCGACGCCACCGGCCGCGGCGTGCAGCAGGATCGTGTCGCCCGCCTCGAGGGGATGGATGCGGCGCAGCAGGTACGCGGCGGTGAGGCCGCGCATGGTCATGGCGGCGGCGGTCTCGCTGTCGATGGCGTCCGGCAGCCGGATCAGTGATGCGGCGGGCATGACGCGTTCGGTGCTGTAGGCGCCGAGCGGGCTGCCGGTGTAGGTGACACGGTCCCCGGCCCGGACGTGGGTGACGCCGGGCCCGGTGGCCTCGACGACTCCGGCGGCCTCGACGCCGAGGCCCGCGGGCAGCGGGGCCGGGTAGAGGCCGGTGCGGAAGTAGATGTCGGCGAAGTTCAGTCCGACGGCCTCGTGCCGGACACGGACCTCACCGGGCCCGGGGGCCCCGACGGTGACGGTCTCGAGCCGCAGGACGTCGGGGCCGCCGGTCTCGTGGAAGCGGATGGCGTGTGCCACGGTGGTTCTCCTGTACGGCGGTTCAGCGGGTGGTGTCGCGGAGCATGAAGCCGCGCTGTCCGGGGCGGCGGTTGGGCACCATGCCGAGCCGGTCCAGGGTCTGTTCGGCGTCCGCGTAGTACTCGCCGATGTGGTAGATCTCCTTGGCCTCGGCGCCGGTGGCGACGTCGCGGCCGAGCGCGTCGGCGATCCGCACCATCTGCTCGACCTGGCGCACGGAGCTCATGGGCTCGCCCTTGCGGGCCCACAGGTTGTCCTCGTTGCCGACGCGGACGTGGACACCGAGGGCGATGGCCACGGCGTTCATCGGGGCGACGGCGCGCATGGACGACTCGACGGTGAGGACGGCGCCGTCGGGGACGCGCCGGATGAA
>NZ_WWIA01000795.1 GCF_009870065.1 Streptomyces sp. SID5785
CCCGGACGCGACCTGATCCGCCGGACAGGCCCTAGCGCCCGCGGCGCGGCGCGACAAGCGTCACAGTGCGGTTTCCATGCCACCCCGGCTGTTCCTCACCGGGCGGCCGCTCCCTAGTGTGACCCTGTCAAGACCATTGCGGGGGAACGTGAATCAGATGCAGGGCGAGCTCCTCGCCGGGCGTTACCGGCTCGGCGAATCGATCGGGCGCGGCGGCATGGGCCGGGTGTGGCGCGCGCACGACGAGGTGCTGCATCGCGTCGTGGCCGTCAAGGAGCTGACCGCGGCTCAGTTCGTCTCCGAGGCCGACCGGGCCGTCCTGCTCACCCGGACGCAGACCGAGGCGCGGGCCGCCGCCCGGATCAACCACCCGGCCGTCGTCACCGTCCACGACGTGCTGGAGCACGACGAGCGGCCGTGGATCGTCATGGAGCTCGTCGAGGGGCCCTCGCTCGCCGACGCGGTCAAGGAGCACGGCCGGATCGTCCCGGCCGAGGCCGCCCGGATCGGCCTGTGGACGCTGCGGGCGCTGCGCGCCGCGCACGCCGCCGGTGTCCTGCACCGCGACGTCAAGCCGGGCAACGTGCTGCTCTCGCTCGACGGCCGCGTCAAGCTCACCGACTTCGGCATCGCCCAGGTCGAGGGCGACACGACGATCACCCGCACCGGCGAGATCGTCGGATCCGTCGACTACCTCGCGCCCGAGCGGGTCAGCGGCGCCGAGCCCGGCCCCGCCGCCGACCTGTGGGCGCTCGGGGCGACGCTGTACACGGCCGTCGAGGGCCGCTCGCCGTTCCGCCGCACGTCGCCGCTGAGCACGATGCAGGCCGTCATCGAGGAGGAACCCGAGGTCCCCGAGCACGCGGGGGCGATCGGGCCGGTGATCGGCGCCCTGCTGCGCAAGGACCCGGCCGCGCGGCCCGGCGCCGACGAGGCCGAGGCGATGCTCGCGGAGGCCGCCGAGGGGCGCCGGCCGACCGCCGCGCAGGCGTTCGTCCCGACGCAGGTGCACCGCGATCCGCCGCCGGCCGTCCAGGGCGCCACGTCCGCCCTGGACGCACCGCCGTCGGCGTCGTACCCGCAGACCCCGCTGCCGCAGCCACCGGCCCGGCCGCGCCGCTGGCCCCGGGTCCTGGCCTTCGCACTGGCCGCGGTCCTCGTCGCGGGCGGCGGGGCGTACGGCGGGTTGTACTACGTGCAGCACCGGGGGACGACGGCGTCCGGCGGGTCCGGCGGCACGGACGGCGGCGACGGTGGCACGAGCCCCGACGCCTCCGCGTCGACGACGCCGGTGTCCGGGGCGATCCCCAAGGACTGGAAGCCGGTGCACGACGTCGAGGGATTCAGCCTGATGCTCCCGCCGGGCTGGGAGCGGCAGATGGACGGCACCCAGATCGACTACACGCCGGACGGCGGGGAGCGCTTCCTGCGGATCGCCGTCGACAAGGCGTCCCAGTGGCCGGACTCGTACCAGCACCAGCTGGACCTCGAGAAGCAGATGACCAAGCTGCCGGACTACCAGCGGGTCCGCTTGCAGTCGAACAAGTTCCGGGACAACGAGGGATCGCTCTGGGAGTTCACCTGGACCGCCGGGAACAAGGACACGACGTCCGGCCCCCGGCACGCCATCGAGCAGACCTATGTCGCCGGGGACGGCACGGAGTACGCCCTGTACCTGTCGGTCCCGGAGGACGACTGGGGCGACGCGCGGTCCCAGTTCGACGCGATCCTGCGCGGCTGGCAGCCTCCCGCCTGAACCGGCCGGTGGCCAGAACCGCACCCGTGCACGTCCGTGACCGTGCGGCATGATGGGGCGCATGGGGAGCGAGGGGGACAACGTCCGTGTCGTGGGCGGACGTTACCGGCTGGAGGCCAGGATCGGGCGCGGCGGCATGGGCGTCGTCTGGCGGGCCGCCGACACGCTGCTCGGGCGCCGGGTCGCCGTCAAGGAGCTCGCCGTCGACGAGACCCTCTCCGAGGACGAGGCGGAGCAGCAGCGCGAGCGCATGCTGCGGGAGGCCCGGGCCGTCGCCCAGCTCAGACACCCGCATGTGATCGTCGTGCACGACGTCGTGGTGCAGGACGGACGCCCGTACATCGTGATGGAGCTGGTCGAGGGCTGCTCGCTCGCCGACCGCATCGCCCACGACGGGCCGCTCGACGTCCGCGAGGCCGCGCGGATCGGCGTCGCCCTGCTCGGCGCCCTGCGCGTCGCGCACGCCGCGGGCGTCCTGCACCGCGACCTCAAGCCGGCGAACGTCCTGCTCGAACCGGCGACCGGCCGCGTCGTCCTCACCGACTTCGGCATCGC
>NZ_WWIA01000796.1 GCF_009870065.1 Streptomyces sp. SID5785
TGTACTCGGGCGAGCCGACGAAGCCGCCGGTGTCCGTCAGATTGGTCTCCCCCTCGATCTGGGCGATGCCGAAGTCCGTGAGCACGACCCGGTCGTGGCGGCCCAGCATGACGTTGTCCGGCTTCACGTCGCGGTGCAGGATGCCGGCGGCGTGCGCGGCCTCCAGCGCGCCGAGCACCTCCAGACCGATCCGGGCGGCGTCGCGCACCCCGAGCGTGCCCTCCTTGAGCGCCTCGCCGAGGGAACGCCCCTGCACGAACTCCATGACGATCCACGGCTGGCCGTCCTCGACGGCGACGTCGTGCACGTTGACCACCGCCGGGTGGTCGAGCCGGGCCGCGGCACGCGCCTCGCGCCGCATCCGCTCGAAGGCGTTGGCCCGCTCCTGGTCCGGCAGGTGGTCCGGGATCCGCGGCTCCTTCACCGCGACCTCCCGGTCCACCGTCTCGTCCTTGGCGCGCCAGACGGTGCCCATGCCGCCGTGGCCGAGCTTGCTCAGCAGCCGGTAGCGCCCGGCGACCAGCCGGCCCGCGCCCGGATCCGGCTGCGCGGGCGGCGACGGCTGCGCGGACTGCCCGTGCGGGGCCTGCGGCGGCGTCCGCGGGGCCGGCGGCTGCTGCGCGTACGGGTTGGCCTGAGTGGGCTGGGCGTACGGGTTGCCGTCGCCCACCCCGTACGGGCCGCCCTCGTGGGACGCCGCGTGCGGCTGCGGTCGCGGCGGCTGGAGACCGAAGCTGGTGGGTTCGTTCGGGCCGTAAGCGGCTCCCCCGTTGTGACTCATGCCTCCATGAGTACCGTGCGCGGGCGTCCGGGTTCCACCCGGGTCATGGACTTGTGACCGCCCTGAAGCAGCCGGAGCGGTCAATTCGTGACGGACGGCGTGAAGGTGTCGACGGCGACGTCGAAATGTCCGCGCGCCTCGGCCCGCCGGCCGACCGGCGCCGAGACCCACACGTCGTACATCCGGCCGCCCTGCACCCAGCACAGGTCGACCGTGTGCCGGGCGCCCTCGCCCGCGCTGAACCCGTCCCAGGTGAACTCCCAGCGCGCGGCCGCGCCGCCGTGATGCTGCGTGTCGGTGACCCGGCCGTCCCGGTAGCCCGGGTTGTTCTTCGGGCCGGCCGCGGCCGAGCGCCGCTGCACGGCGCCGGGGCCGCCCGCCGGGGGCGGGGTCACCGCCTTGATGCCGATGCGGAAGGTGCCGCCGGGCGACTTGTAGAAGACGCGGGGCCCGTCGACGGAGCGCTTGTACCCCTTCGGCACCGCGAGCCGGAAGCCCTCCGGGTCGCTCGCCGTGCGGTACCCGGCCGGGGCCCCGGTCGCGGGAGGGCCCGTCCGGGTCGGGCGCGCCGTGACCGTGACCGTCGGGGCGGGCGAGGCCGCGGTGCCCGTCGCCGGGGGGTGCGCACCGGTCTGCGACCCGGT
>NZ_WWIA01000797.1 GCF_009870065.1 Streptomyces sp. SID5785
GCCACCGTCCGCGCCGCCGTGCCGCTGTGGCTGGAGCCGCGCGCGACACGGGACACGCGCGTCGCCCACGTCCTCGATCTCGAACCGTCCGCCGTCGTGCTCGACGGCGTGGCCGATGCCGTGGCCAACCGGCGCACCGACCTCCTCGCCCCCTTCCTCACCGACCGGCCACCGCTCGGACGCTTCCTGACCAGCAAGGGCTCCTGGGCCTTCCCCGCCTCCCGGTCGGCCGTCCGCCGCTGGCCGTCGCGCCTGCAGCGGGCGTACCTGCGCCAGCTGGAACGCATCGCGGGCGACGCGGCGGCGCTGCCCTGGCGCCGCGCCCACGCGATCGCCTGCGCCGCCCAGGTGCCCGATCACGGGTACGCGTCCGTACGGAGGTGGGCCGCGTCCTCCGACGTCGTCCTGGCCGAGGCCGCCCTCGGCGCGCTCGGCGGCAGCGGCGACGAGCTGCCCCTGCTGCTCGACCACGCGGGCGGCGACCGGGCCCGCGTCGCCGTTTACGCGGCGTCCCGCGCCGCCCGGCAGGTCAGCCCCTCCGGGCTGGCCGCACTCTTCGACGACCTGCTCACCGGCCCCGGCAAGAAGATCACCAGCCGCAAGGAGGGCGCCCGCCTGGCCGCGGCCTGCCTGCCCGCGCCCGAGGCCGCCCGCCTGCTGGCCCGCGCCTACGCGGCCCCCGACGCCCACCGTGACGTGCGCGCCGCCTGCGTCGCACTGGCCGCGCACGACCTGCTCGGCCACGAGCCCGCCTGGGAGATCCTCGCCGACGCCGTCCGCGAGGACCGCCCGGGCGTCCTGCGCGACGCCGCCCTGCGTCCGGCCCCGCTGGACGTCGCCGAGACGCACCGCGAGCGGTACGCGGCCCTGGTCACCGCCGTCGCGGGCACCGGCCAGGACGAGCTCGCGGCCACGGCCCTGTCCGCGCTCACCCGCTGGGCGCCGTGGTCCCCGCAGGCAGCCGCGCTGTTCGCCCAGGTCCTCGCCGACGTACCGCGTCGTGCCCGTGTCCTGTGGCGCACGGCCGCCTCGGGGCTCGTCGACGAGGCCGCCCGCACCCAGGAAGGGGCCGCGGCGCTGCACGCCGCGGTGACCGCCCTCGTCGCACACGGCACGGAGCCCGACGCGGGCGACGAGCGTGACCGCCCCGCCCACCGCCGCATCGAGTACGTGGCGGAACTCCTGGCCGACCGCACGCCCCGCACCACGGCCCTGCGCCCGGCCGCCCGGTCCGTCGCGCGGCTCCTCGCCGGACACGACACCTGCGTCGAACCGGCGACGCGGGTCCTTCTGGCGAGCGTGGACCTCGGCGCACCCGGGCCGGCCCTGCACGAACTGGCGCGGCTGCACACCGGCCGTCCCGCGCTCGCCGCCCGCACGGCCGACGCCCTGCGCTCCCGCGTCCGTCGGCAGGAGATCGTCGACGAGCCCGAACTCGACCGGACAGCACAGACGTTGGCCGAGTCCGGCGACCTCGCGGAGGGCCTGTTCGCCTGGGCCGTGACCGTGGCGTGCGGCGACCGCACGGCCTGGCCCGTCCGCTGGCGGGCCCGTCTGTCGGCTCTGCGGCGGCACGCGTCGCCGGACGTGCGCGACGCGGCGATCCGGGTCGGTACGGCGACCGACAGCTGACCACTCGCCGGGAGCGGCCGGGCCCGATCGGCGCAGGGGAGGCCGGGCCGCTCCGCCGCTGGTCCACGGGCACCCGGCACCTCAAACCCCCGCCTACCCACATTCACCCGAACGGCCCAACGGGTCAAGAAGTCCGCACTGGCCTCTCACCCCGTCCGCGCACCGCTCGGGGACGTTCCCGCAGTAGGCGTCGCTACGGTCGGTGATCCTTTGGTTTGCGGACTCGTCGGGGGCAGCGCCCGATGGAGGTGAGGCACACGGCACCTCCGGCGACCTCTGATCGCCTCCTGTGCCTGAGGGAGTGAGCACGCATGACAGAGGGCGAGACCTTCAGCGACCCGGACGCTCTGGCAGGGCTCACCGCCTACGACCGG
>NZ_WWIA01000798.1 GCF_009870065.1 Streptomyces sp. SID5785
GCCGTCAACTCCGGCCCGCCCGCACAGTGCGCCACGAGCATCACCGCCGCGTCCGGCTGCCAGTACAACGACCAGCACCTCACGCCGGAGCAGTGGGGCGACAAGGTGCGCGGCGGCCACCCCGGCCACACCGGGCCGTGGCCGCGCGTCGCGATCTGGCAGGGCACGTCCGACACGACCGTGGCCCCGGTCAACGGCACGGAGCTGCGCGACCAGTGGACGGACGTCTGGGGCATCGGCCAGACCCCGTCCGAGACCCGGAACCTGTCGGGCGGCACCACCGAGACCCTCTACGACGACAGCGCGGGCAGCCCCGCCGTCGCCCTGTTCTCCGTCGCGGGCATGGCCCACGGCCTCGCGGTCAGCCCCGGATCGGGCGCCGACCAGTGCGGCAGCACCGGCACCTACTACCTGAACACCATCTGCTCGGCCTACCACACCGCCGTGTTCTGGGGCCTGGACGGCGCCGACGGCGGCAGCGGCAGCCTCCCCGCACCGGCCGGCGTCACCGTCACCGGTACCACCGACACCACCGCCTCCCTGTCATGGAGCGCGGTGAGCGGCGCCGCCACGTACGACGTGTACCGCGACGGCGCCAAGGCGGGCTCCGCGACCGGCACCACCTTCTCCGACTCCGGCCTGTCCGCGGGCAGCACCTACCGGTACACCGTGAGGGCGCTCGACTCCGCCGGTGCCGCGGGCGCCGCCTCCGCCTCCGTCGACGCCACGACCACCGGCGCGGCGCCCCGCTGCTACACGGCGAACAACTACGACCAGGTCGCGGCCGGACGCGCCCACCAGAGCGGCGGCCAGGTCTACGCCAACGGCAGCGACCAGAGCATGGGCCTCTACAACGTGGCGATCACCCACACCCTGAAGGAGACCTCCCCGGACTACTTCGTGCTCGCCGACCCGGGCTGCTGAGCGAGCGGCCTGCGCGGCGGACCGTTCGGCCGGCGCCGAACGGTCGCGGCCCTAGCGTCGACGTCATGACGCACACGACGCACACGACGAATGCGACGCACACGACGCACACCGTGCACCGGCTCGCGGACGTCCGGGCCGCGCTCGCCGACCCGGCGCTCGTCCCGGACGGCCCCGCGCCGACCGAGAACGGCCCGCGCGGGGCGAGCGTGGCATGGCTGCGCGCCACGGTGGCCCGGTTCAGCTCGGGTGAGCCGCACCGGCGCCGCCGGGCCCTCGTGGAGGGGGAACTCGCCCGGCTCGCCCCCGACCGCCTGCGCCGGTGCGCCGCGGCGGGCGCCGAGGGCGAGACACGGGTGCGGGTCGTCCGCGCACTCGCCGAGGCCTGGGGGATGCCGTCGCCGGAGGCGGTCGCACGGGACGTGCCCCACGTGGCGGCGGCGTACTTCGGCGGGACCGACGACCTCGCGGACGCCGACGCCGCCGTGACCCGCCTGGTCGCGCG
>NZ_WWIA01000085.1 GCF_009870065.1 Streptomyces sp. SID5785
TACGCGATCTCGGGGGTGTCCGGCTGCCCGCAGCACAGCACGAGCTGGGCCCGGGGGTCCAGGTCGAAGGCCGCGCGCAGCAGTTGAGGCAAACCCTTCTGCCGGGTGACGCGCCCGACGAACAGGACGATGGGCCGCCCGGGGTCCACCCCGTGGCGCTCGAGGGCGGTCGTACGGTCGTCCGGGCGGTAGGCCCGGGTGTCGATGCCGTTGTGCACCACGTGCACCCGGGCCGGATCCACGCCGGGATACACCCTCAGGATGTCCTGGCGCATGCCGTGCGAGACGGCGATCAGCGCGTCCGCGGTCTCGAGTGCCGCATGCTCCACCAACGAGGACAACGCGTAACCGCCGCCCAGCTGTTCGGCCTTCCAGGGGCGCAGCGGCTCGAGGCTGTGGGTGGTGGCGACGTGGGGAATGCCGTGCAGCACCTGCGCGAGCCGGCCCGCCGCGTTGGCGTACCAGGTGTGGCTGTGGACCAGGTCCGCGCCCGTGCAGGCGGCGGCCATCTCCACGTTCACCCCGAGGGTGCGCAGCGCCGGGTTCGGCTCGCCGGGCAACTCGGGTTCCGCGTAGGCCGTCACGTGCCGCGCGTCGCGCGGGGCGCCGAAGCAGCGCACCTCGAGATCCACCAGTGCGCGCAGTTCGGTGGCGAGTTCGGCGACGTGGACGCCGGCGCCGCCGTAGATCTCCGGGGGGAATTCCTTGGTGAGCAGATCGACGCGGATGCGGGACGAGGCGGCGGGGGGCGGCGGCACAGGCATGGCGACTTCCTGGGGGTCCGGGGGCGAGCGACGGGGGCTACGGCGGTTGCGGCGCGGGCCGGTGTCATCGCCCGCCGCGTCTCTACACGGCGGACGGTGACCTGACGACGGGCCAGCCGCGCTTCTGGGCGAGCTCGAGACTGTCCGTGGGGCAGGCACTGCAGGTGAGGACGCGCGGATTGCCCACGACGCTGAGCAGCCCCGTGCCCACGCACCAGTCCCCGTAGCCGAAGCAACTGGCCGGGTCGATGCACAGGCGGGCCATCGCCTCGATGACCGCCGCGCACTTGTCCAGATCGCCGGTGCCGGACGGGGACAGCCGGATCAACGTCTCCTCGGCCACCGGCGGGCGGGGCAGCCGCTGGTGAGCGTCCATCACGAGCACCACCAGATCGCCCTCGGCCCGGTGCCTCGCCAGCGCCTGGTCGAGGGCCAGGTCCTCCGCCGCCGGACGTGGGGGACGGGTGAGATCGAAGAAGGCCGCACGCCGCATCGGTCGGAACATGCCCATCTCCTGTCTCGAACCCGCACGCGTCCGCATCGGCCCGGGTCGCGGGCGCGATGTCCACCGTCACTCGCCGTGACCCTAAGCGCGATCCGCGCCGAGCCGCCAAAAGGGACCTTGTACAACCTGAAGTCGTGCCGAGTGCGCGGTGCCGGGGCGGGGTGACGAATCTGTCACCGAGGATGGCGCTCCTTGTCAAACTTCCTGTAAAATTTGCGCTGCTGTGTCGATGACTCACCCGCAAGGCCCGGAGGACACCTGTGGACAGAACTGCCGAAGACGGTGAAGGTACCGGCCGGCGGCTTCGTGACCTCCGCCGTGCCCGGGGCCTCAAGCAGCAGGACCTGTCCAGCGGCGACGTCTCGGTGAGCTACATCTCGCTGATCGAGTCCGGCAAGCGCACGCCGTCGAGCACCGTCGTCGCCCTTCTGGCCGAGCGGCTGGGATGCACCACCAGCTACCTGCTCACCGGCCAGGACGAGACCCGTACCCGCGAGCTGGAGCTCAAGGCGGCCTTCGCCGAACTCTCCCTGCACAACGGGGAGGGCGGCCAGGCTCTGCACGCCTACAGCGAGGTGCTCGCCTCGGCGCCCGTCCTTCCCGAGGACACCGTGCGTCGTGCGCGCCTCGGGCAGGCGCTGGCGCTCGAGCAGCTCGGGCGCCTGGAGGCCGCCGTCCAGTCCCTCACCGCGCTGTACGAGGATCCGCGGTGTGTCGCGGGGTCCGCGGAGTGGAGCCGGCTGGCCACCGCGCTGACCCGGTGCCACCAGGCGCTCGGTGACCACGTCCTGAGTGTCGACATCGGCGAGCGGGCCGTGCGCCGGCTCGACCAGCTCGGACTGCAGGCCACCGACGACCACATCCAGCTGGGAGCCGCACTGGTCGGCTGCTACCGCGCACGCGGTGATCTGGCGAAGGCCCACCTCGTGGCCGACCGCCTCATCAGGATCGCCGACGAGCGCGGCGGCCGGATCGCGCAGCGGGAGACGTACTGGAACGCGGCGCTGGTGGCACAGTCCCGAGGCGACGTGGACCAGGCCCTCGCCCTGACCGAGCGGGCCCGCGCACTGCTGGCCGAGAGTGATCACGTGCGCCATCATGCGCTGCTCGCCGCCGCCTACGGGACGCTGCTGCTGGAGTGCGATCCGGCCGACCCCGAGCGCGCGCTCCACCTGCTCGGGCAGGCGAACAGCCGGCTCGCCGAGGTCGGCACGCCGATCGAACAGGCGGACGCGCAGATCCAACTCGCCTCCGTGTGCCTCCGGTTGAGCCGGTTCGACGAAGCGCGTCAGCACGCGTCCCGGGCTCTGGACCTGCTGGACGGCGAGCCGCGCCCCGAAGCGGTCCTGGCCCGCACCGTGCTCGCGGGCGTCC
>NZ_WWIA01000799.1 GCF_009870065.1 Streptomyces sp. SID5785
CTCCGGCTCCGGCTCCGGCTCCGGCTCCGGCCAGCCACGACACCAACTCCGCCAGCCGCTCCGCGAGTTCCTCCGTGCCCCGCTGCCGCTCGACCAGCAGGAGCGCCCGCACCACCGGCCCCGCGCGGTGCCGCGGCACCGGCACCGCCGAGGTGTCGCCCTGCCGCCGCAGCACGAGCGCGTCCAGCGCCGCGTCCAGGTCCAGATGCATCCCCTGGATCCAGTCGGCCACCTCCTCGTGCGCGAAGCGGTATCCGCTGCCGGCCGGCACCAGCACCCCCTCGGTGAGCACGGCCGAGGCCCATCCGCTCACCCCGTGCCGGGCACCCCACGGGAACAGCTCCTCGAACGACGCCCGGTCCAGCTCCCCCTGCCCCGGCCCCAGGCAGCTGCGGGCCGCCTCGTGCAGCTGTCCGCAGACGCGGGCCGCGAGCCGGCGCACGGCGGACCCGCGCAGCGCGGCGGGCGCGGCCAGCCGCACCGCGACCCGCAGACACATCAGGTCCAGGTAGGCGCCGAAGACCTCGTCCCGGTCCGGGCATCCCGGCACGGCTCCGGGCAGCGCGGCCCGTACCTCGCCCAGCAGGCGCAGGGCCAGCGGGTGCCGGGCGTCGAGGGGGTGCAGCGCGCCCTGCGGCAGCCCGAACCGCTCGCGGGCCCGCTCGTCGTCCAGATCCCCGATCCGTACGCACGCGGGCAGCCGGCCGGCGCGGCCGTGCAGCACCCCCGGGCCGAAGTGCCGCCCGGCCTGCTCCCAGTACTCGGCGCGGCACGCGATGACGAGCCGCACACCAGAGGCAGCGAGCCAGCGCTCGGTGCCGCGGGACCAGGCGGCGAGCCGGTGGGCCAGGACCGGCGGCATCTCCTCGGGCCCGTCGAGCACGAGCGTGAGGGGCCGTCCGGCGTCGGCGGAGATCCGGGCGACGCGCTCCGGCGAGAGGTCGCCGAGCTCCCCGGGCCCGTGCTCCCGGGACGCGGCGACGATCCGGCCCGCGCGCGCCAGGGCGCGGC
>NZ_WWIA01000800.1 GCF_009870065.1 Streptomyces sp. SID5785
ACCGGCCGGGCCGCGGCCGACGCCCTGAACCGGTTCTCGGCGTCGCGGTAGGCCAGGAGTTCCTCGGTCGTGATCGTGGTGAAGTCGGGCTCCGGCGGCCGGGTCACCACAGTGCTCTCGCTCATGTCTCCGTCTCCCCTCCCGGCGCTCGCCGGGTGCGTCATGTGCGGTCGGACCGTGCGCGGTTCCAGTATGCACGCACTGCGTGCATGAGCAAGTGCATCAGTGAGTGCACGACCGGAGACAAGGGTGGGCGCACGGTGTGCCGCGTCGACTAGGCTGAGCCGGTCGAAAGGGGCGAGATGACGGGCCGACGGCGCTGGTCGACCGAGGAGATCCTGGACACGGCGGCGGAGCTGCTGCGCACGAGCGACGCGGAGTCGTTCAGCGTGCGCAAGCTCGCCGCGACGCTCGGGACCGACTCCTCCAGCCTCTACCGGCACTTCCGCAACAAGACGGAGCTGATGCGCGCGGTCGCCGACCGGATCCTCCTGGCCGCGATGGACGGCCATCGCCCCGAGGGCGACTGGAAGCAGCGCATCACCACGCTCGCCCTGCGCCTGCGCGAGGCCTTCGGCGAACAGCCCCAGGTCGCCGCCGTGTGGGGGCGTTACGCATCGGGCGGAACCGGGTCCCGGCTGGTCATGGAGGAGGTACTGCAGGCGCTGCGCGCCTCCGGGCTGCCCGACGAGGAGATCCCCGCGCGGTACCACCGCATCGTGATCCTCCTCTCGGCGCTGATCGCCTCCGAGGCCGGCGTCGGCTCCCTGACCTCCACCGAGTACGAGCAGGGCATCGAGCAGTTCCGCGTCGCGGTCCTCGGCGCCGACCCCGAGCGCTATCCCGCGCTGGCCCATTTCGCCCGCGACATCCGCCCTCTGGGGGCGGACCGCCGCGCGGCGTTCGAGGAGATCCTGGCGGCCCATCTGGCACAGATCGAGGCGGAGATCGCCCGCTGACGCCTCGTTCGGGCGCGG
>NZ_WWIA01000801.1 GCF_009870065.1 Streptomyces sp. SID5785
CGAAGCCGCCGCCGCCCGCCCCCGCGCCGGAGCCCCGGCCGAGCCCGTCGCGGCCGGCCCCGCCGAAGCCCGTGGCCACCCCGACGCCGGTGCACTATCCGGCCTACCGCCCCTCCGTGCACCGCGCGCCACCGAGCGGCGGCCCGTCCCTCGTGACGCTGACGCTGCTCATCACCGCGCCCGCGGTCCTGGCCGTCGCCGCGCTCCGGCCGCGCTGAGCCGTCCGGTCGCACGGAGCCGTCCGGCCGCGCACCGCCCCGCGGACGCCCCCCCTGACAACCGCTGATGACCTGCTGATCCCTGTGGAGACTCCCCATGTCGGAATGGCTCGTACTCGCCCTCGCGATGGTCGTGGTCTGTGCCGTGGTCCTCGTCGTCCAGGTGCTCCAACAGCGCCGGATCGGCGACGACGACGATCCGTCGGAGACGCCCGACGTCATCGAGTACATGACGATGATGATCGGCGTGGTCTACGCGATCGTCCTCGGCCTGGCCATCGCCGGGGTCTGGGAGGCCCGCAGCGCCGCCCAGGACCATGTGCGCAACGAGGCGCAGGCGCTGCACGAGGTGCACGAACGGGTCCGCGTCTACCCGGCCGAGGTACGCACCCGGATCCGCGCGGACGTCGACACCTACGTCCATCACGTGGTGACGACCGAGTGGCACGCGATGCGCACCCAGGGCGCCCTCACGGACCGCGGCACCGCCCTGTTCGACCGGATCCGGCACGACGTGACGGACTACGCACCGCGGAACGACTTCGAGGCGCAGGCCTACCAGCCGCTGCTCGACCAGGTCACCGCGGCCGACGACGCCCGCAACGCGCGGGCCGACTCGATCGGCGCCACGATGCCGGGCGTCGTCTGGTTCGGCCTCATCGTGGGCGGCCTCGTCACGATCGGCATGATCTTCGTGCTGCAGATCCGCCGCACCCCGCGCGAGCTGATCCTCGCCGGGCTGTTCTCCGCCCTGTTCGCGTTCCTGCTCTTCCTCATCTGGGACTTCGACGCCCCCTACAGCCGCGGGGTGGCGGCGACGGCCGAGCCGTTCCTCATGCTGTTCCCCGGCGCCGGGTGAGCGCGCGGGCCGGGCTGCGGCCCGGCCCCGCCCGGCGCACCCTGGGGGCATGACCCCATGGCAGGCCCCCGTCGTCGTCCACCCGCCCGCGCCGCAGGGCGGCCGGCACGTCACCGTGCGCGGGCGCCCGGTGGGGCTCGCGCACAGCGACCGCGACCTGACGGAGCTGCTGCGCCGCTCCGGGCTCGGCGAGGCCGACACGACGCTGGACGACCCGCATCTCGTCGAGTGGCGCGGCGCGGGCCCGCACACATGGCACCCGTCCGGGTCCGACGGCGTGTCAGACCGGGCCGGACTCCCCTGACCGGCCCATACGCGTGCCCCGTTCGTACGACAGCGATCGCGCGCCGCTCGGCGTGTCCCTAGCGTTTCGGGCATCGAGGTGCTTGTCCCCAGTAGTACGCGGAACCGGTCCGCGGCTGCCCCTCGTGGACCCGGAGGAACACCCATGCACGCGATACGCACCGCATCCGCCGCAGCGCTCGCACTGACCGCCCTGTCGCTCGCCGCCGGTCCGGCCGCCGCCGGGGACGACGACGAGCCGTTCCGGGTCGGCGTCACCCCCACCACGATCGCGGCCGGCGGGCAGGTCACGCTCACCGCGCACGGCTGTGACCGTCGCACCACGGTCACCTCCGGGATCTTCGACACGGTCAGGATCGGCGGGGGCGGCGGCTCGGTGAACACATCGGTCGACTGGGACGCCAAGCCGGACGCCGTCTACCCGGTCACGTTCACGTGCAAGGACGGACCACAGCGCACCGTCCACCTCACGATCGCCGGCGGCAGACCCGTCGACCCGACCCCGGAACCGATCCATCGGGGGCACGGGGTGCGCGCCGGTGTCGGCGGCAGCCTGGGCGGCCTCGACCTGAAGTCGATCGGCCTCGGCGGCGCCCTCATCGCGGGCTCGCTCGGCACCGCCTACTACCTGGCCCGGCGCCGGACCGGCGACGACGCCGCCTGAGCCCGCCCCGCAGCGGCCCACGACGAAGCCGGTGCCCCGCAGACCCTGACGGTCTGCGGGGCACCGGCTTCGTCGTGCGGACGGACGTGCGGACGGATGTGCGGCGCGGGCCCCGTGAAGGGGGCCGGGGCCCGGGAGCCGCAGGTCCGGTCAGGCGCGGTTGTCGGCGCGGCGGCGCATCCAGAAGACACCGCCGCCGACCAGCGCGACGGCCACCAGGCCGCCGCCGATCGCCATGTCGGTGCGGGTAGCGCCGGTCTCGGACGAGCCGCCGAGGCCGCCGCGGACGCCACCGCCGATCACGGTGAACGCGTCCGGCTTGGTCACCGGAGACGCGCCGGTGCACGTGACGGTGATGGCGTGCGTGCCGGGCGCGGCGTTGTGGTGGACCTTGACCGTGGCCGTCGCCGTGCTGCCCGAGGACTTGCTGAGCGTCCCGGTGTCGAAGGCGTCCGAGGAGACCCGGCCGCTTCCGTCCTGGCACTTGGTCGAGTCGACACTGACGGTCAGCTGGCCGCCGCGCGGGATCACGCTCGGCGTGGCCGTGATGTTGGACGGCGTCGGGTCCGTCCAGGCGGACGCGGCGGGGGCGGCGAGACCGACGGCGGCGGCTGCGACAGCGGACACCGCCAAGGCACGGGTGGTACGCATGGAAATCCTCCGCGGAAGACGTCCCCGGGGTACGGCCCCCGGGAATTTCGGCGAGAACGCCTCCCAGACGAACCCTCAGATGCCGTGCACCGCACCGCATTTCGGGAATCGGCCGTACCGGTGAGGCGACACGCCGAAGGATTTCCGTACAAGCGGATATTGCCGCAGGTCACACACCGTCAGAAAAAACCTGTGGGTGAGAACTCGGATGGCCGCACCCGCCCCGCGGCACCGCGCGGGCCGCCACCCGTTCGCCCTCGCCCCGTCGCCCGCCGTGCGCGCTCGACTTAGCGTTCTGGTACGCGCAACGGACACGGTCTCGCCGCCGGGTCCAGAGGGGATGAGCGAATGTCCAGAGCAGCCTTCGCCGAATGGGAGCGACCGAGGAAGCGAGCTCCGTGGGGCGTGATAGCGCTGGTGCTGCTGACCGGTCTGGCGCTGATCCGCAACGGCTCCGGTGAGTTCGAGGTCGGGCCGCCGCAGCCCGCGGCGGCCGCCGCCGCGGAGACCCGGGTCCCGGCGTCCCTGCGGTCCGGGGCGCCGCAGCCGCTGCCGTTCTCCATGGCGGACCGGGTGCGGATCCCCGCGATCCGGGTGGACGCGCCCGTCACGCCGGTCGGCCTCGACGCCGAGGGCTGGGTGGACGCGCCGCCGCCGCAGGACCCGAACCTCGCGGGCCAGTTCACGGGCTCGGTCTCGCCCGGCGAGAAGGGCACGTCCGTGATCGTCGGGCACGTCGACAACATGCAGGGGCCTGCCGTGTTCTACGGGCTCGGCTCCGTGAAGAAGGGCAACCACGTCGAGGTGCTGCGGCACGACGGGAAGACCGCGGTCTTCCAGGTGTACGGGATCGAGGTGTTCGAGAAGGCGAACTTCCCGGGCGAGCGGGTCTACGGCCCGACCGGCACCCCGGAGCTGCGGGTCATCACCTGCGGCGGCGGCTTCTCGAAGCAGAACGGCTACGACGGCAACGTCGTGGTCTTCGCCCGCCTGGTGTCCGTGCGCTGAGCGCACGGACACCAGGGCGGGTCAGGTCACAGGCCCCGGCGGCGCGGGACGGTCACACGGTAGCCGTCGTCGAGCAGCCGGGGCAGATACGTGCGCAGGGCGGCGACGCTCTGCGCACGGTCGCCTCCGGCGTCGTGGTTGAGGACGAGGACGCCGGACGCCGCGCCGCCGAGCACCCGCGACACGATGGTGCGGGTGCCGGGCGTGGTCCAGTCGAGGCTGTCGACGGTCCAGGCGAGGGGCTCCATGCCGAGCTCGGCGCCCAGCCGGAAGGCCGACCGGTTCCAGGCACCGTACGGGGCGCGGAACCAGGCGGGCGCCTCGCCGATCGCGTCGTGCACGACCTCACAGGTCCGTTCGATCTCGGGGCGCATCCGGGAGGCGGTCATCCGGGTCAGCAGCGGGTGCGTCCACGTGTGGTTGCCGATGACGTGTCCGTCGTCCGCCATCTCGCGCAGCAGGTCCTTGTTCTCGACGGCCATCTCGCCGCAGACGAAGAACATCGCCCGCACCTGGTGCCGGCGCAGCGTGCGCAGGATCTCGGGGGTGTAGCGGGGGTCGGGGCCGTCGTCGAAGGTCAGCACCATCGTGCGCGCGGCGCCCGCGAAGTCCATGCGGAGAAGGGGCGCACGACGGACCGTCAGCCGCTGCGGCGCCGTGCGCTGCGGACCGTATCCGGTCAGCGGGCGCAGCCGGTACGCGGACGCGTTGCGGGGCGCGGCGGCGCCGGGCGCTCCGGCCGCG
>NZ_WWIA01000802.1 GCF_009870065.1 Streptomyces sp. SID5785
GTCGGCGACGCCTCCACGTCCGTCGTGACGGACGGTGAGGGCGAGGTCGAGGGCGAGCGAGGTGCCGGCGGGGGCGGGTCCGTGGGCGGGCATGGCCCGATCATAGTCCGCCGGCTAATGATACGTTCGCCACCAACCATTAGCGCCAGCGACAGGTGCCGGTCAGCGGTGCCAGTCATCGGCGCCGGTCATCGGCGCCGTGCGTCATCGGCACACCAGGGAGGGGTCCATGGACGGCGATCTTCGGGAACTGCTGCGCGGCATCGAGGTGTTCGCGGGCGAGCTGCCGCACTTCGACCCGGCCGGGGCTCCCGCGACGCCGCGCGAGCTGTTCACCGAGTGGCTGCGCGGAGCACTGGCCGCGGGGGTGCGCGAGCCGCACGCGGCGACGCTGTCGACGGCCGGCGCGGACGGCGACCCGCAGGCCCGGGTGCTGATCCTCAAGGCCGTCACCGCGGACGGCTGGCAGTTCGCCACGGACGGCGGCAGCGTCAAGGCCCGGGACCTCGCGGAGCGGGCGTACGCCGCGCTGACCTTCTACTGGGCACCGCTGGCCCGCCAGATCCGGCTCCGCGGGCCCGTCGTGCGCGCGTCCGCCGAGGCGAGCGCGGCCGACTTCCTGGCGCGCGGCGCGCAGGCCCGCGCCGAGGCGCTGGTCGGACGGCAGTCCCGGCCGCTGCCGGGCGGCGCGGCCGAGCGGGACGCCGCGGTG
>NZ_WWIA01000803.1 GCF_009870065.1 Streptomyces sp. SID5785
AGTTCCGCGGCGCTGTTCACCTGCGTGAAGCTGGCCGGCGCCGCCTACCTTGTCCACCTCGGCGTCCAGGCGTTCCGCCACCGCGGCCGGCTGAGCGCCGACCTGACCACCGGGGAGGGCGAACCGCGCGGTGACCTGCGCACCGTCGCGGACGGCCTGTTGGTGGGGGCCACCAATCCCAAGGGCCTGGTCTTCTACGCCGCGGTCCTGCCGCAGTTCGTGAACCACGACGCAGGGAACGCCGTGCTGCAGATGATGCTCCTCGGCCTGATCCCGGCCGCGATCGGCCTGGTCTGCGACACGGTCTGGGGCCTGGGGGCCTCGGCCGCCCGGACCTGGCTCACCGGCTCCGACCGACGGCTGTCGATGATCGGCGGCGCCGGCGGGATCGCACTGATCGCCCTAGGAGTCACCGTTGCCGCCACCCGCCACTGACCCCTCCCGAACCGGCATGGCGCCCGGCATGTTGCTCTCCGACGCGGGCGACGGAGTCGCGTTCGCGGTGAGCGGGACTGTCCAGGGCGGCTCCGATGCCGGGATCACACCAGCCTCGGCACGATCGTTCCCGTTCGGTTGCCCCCTACGGCCTGTGAGTCCGGACTCCGGACTCCGGACGTGAAGGCGAGGATGTCGCCGACTGCTTCGCGCAGGCTGCCGAAGTGACGATGCACGCCCTCCACTGCTGCGGGAGTGTTGACACCCCACACCGTCATCCCGGCGCGCAGCCCGGACTGCACGCCGGAGGGGGCGTCCTCGATGACCAGACAGTCCTGGGGGCGGGCCCCGAGGTGCGCGGCTGCCTGTAGATACGGCACCGGCGACGGCTTGCCTTCCGCCACAGCGGCCGCATCGACGACAACATTCGGGACCGGCAAGCCTGTACGTGCGAAACGTCCACGCACTCGGTGCTCGTAGTTCGAGGTCACCAACGCCCAGGTACCGGGCTGTAGGGCGTTCAGCAGGTCCACAGCGCCGTCGAATGCCGTATAGCTGCCGGAGCGGACATCCTCGTCCTCGAGTTCGTGCAGGACAGCAAGGCACTCGCGGGGATCCTGGTCGGGGGAGACCTGCGCGAACGTCTCCATCGGCCTGGTCCTCAGCGCGACGCGGTAGACCTCGTCAGGATCCAGTCCGTAACGCTCTGCCCATGTGCGCCAGACCAGACGCTGGTTGTCGACGGCATCGATCAACGTGCCGTCGACATCGAACAGGGCATATCGCATCACATCAGGCTGACTGGCTTCACTGACCACACCGCGATCATGCCATCAGCTCCGAGCGGACGGTCAGCGGGACCTTCTGGCGAGCGATCCTCGGGGTCGGCTTGAGGCCGGGGCTGAGGATCGCGCTGGACGAGATGGCCTCAGTGCAGCCGCCAGGAGTGCTGTGCACCGCGGATCGATGAGCCTGAGCTCCGGGTCGCCGGAGCGATTCCGGCGTCTGCTCAGTATCGCTTCAGTTGCCCAGGACTCTCGAAGTAGAAGCCTCGTGGTCCTTCATGCACTGCGTCCTCTTCAGCTGCGGGTGCGTCGGGTGCGTCGGGTCCGGTGATCAGCGCGCTGCCGTCCAGGACGCGTTTGCCGTCGAATCGCCGGCCGGTGGATCCGAGCAGGTGCGTGCCGTGCCCGAGGCGCTGCAGGGCGAGCACCACCTGCATTGCTGAGACTTCCGTCCCTTCCTTCAAGAGCGGGATGCGCAGGAAGAGGTTCCTCTTCTCGCGCGCGTCCGGTCCGGTCCACAGAGCGACTGTCACCTGTGGTTCGTGTACGTCCGGGATGCATCCACGTACGTAGTACGGCTTCGACGCCGGCGTCGTCGTGTAACGCCACAGTGCGGCGGAAACGGTTTGCTGAATTCGCGCCAGTTGTTCCGCAGAGATGGCCATGGCTGCTCCTTCGACCGGTGCTCGTGAGGCCGGTGCCCGACCGCGATCGGGCGATGCCGGCGCATCTCCCCCGCACGGTGGAGGGGTTCCTCCTGCGGGGCGACGTCCCCCGCTGCCTCGGATCGTAGCGTCGGGGCATGGAATCCGAACCCGGGAAGCGGCTGCTCGGCTGGGCATACGCTGCCGTCGCCTGGCTGGTGGTGAGCTTTGTCTGGCACGTGCAGATGGGTGTCATGTACGAGGACTCGATGGGGTCCGACGGTGGCACGCCCGTATGGCTCTTCCTCGCCTACGACGCCCTGATCGTCCTCATGTCGGCCGTCGGCGTGACGTGCGTGCTGGCCATCGTCAGGCCCTGGGGCCGGCGTGTGCCGCTTCAGCTGGTGCGCGTGCCCCTGTGGATCGGCTGCGCGGTACTGACACTGCGGGGTGTGCCCGGCCTCGTCGAGAACATCACCGTGGCGACGGGTCTCACTCCGCACGGCCTGCTCGGCATGGACGAGGAGGCCGTCACGACCGGGTCGTGGGCCTTCTGGAAGACCATGATGATCAACGGCTACTTCTTCCTCGGCGCGGTGCTCCTCGTGCCGGTCACCGTCCTGTCGCGCCGGAGCCGGAGCCGGAGCCGGAGCCGACGCCGCGCCAGGGCGGCGTGACCCCGCGTGTGAGTGCCCCGGAGGCGCTGGGCCGGTACCTCCGGGGCACTGCGGTCGGGACGGGGCACGCGGTGCGGCGGGGTCAGCCGCGGGTGCGGGCGGTGCGGGCCGTCACTGAACGATCTTCAGCAGCTTGTTCGGGGAGCCGGAGCCGGGGCTGGTCACGACGCCGGAGGTCGCGCCGTCGACCAGAGCCGTGGACACCTGCGCGGGTGTGGCGGAGGTGTGACCCGCCAGATACACGGCGGCGGCGCCCGCGACGTGCGGTGTGGCCATGGACGTTCCGGAGATGGTGTTGGTCGCCGTGTCGCTGGTGTTCCAGCCCGCGGTGATCGACACGCCCGGTGCGAACAGGTCCAGTACGGAACCGTAGTTGGACCAGCTCGCCTTCGCGTCGGTGTTGCTCGTGGCGCCGACGGTGATGGCCTCCGTGACCCGGGCGGGCGATGAGGTCGACGCGTTCGCACCGGAGTTGCCGGCCGCGATCGCGTACGTGACTCCGCTGGAGATGGAGTTGCGTACCGCGGTGTCCAGGGCGGTGCTCACGCCGCCGCCCAGGGACAGGTTGGCGACCGAGGGGCCGCTGTGGTGGCTCGTGACCCAGTCGATGCCCGCTATGACGCCCGCGGTCGTGCCGGACCCGTTGTCGTCGAGTACGCGCACCGCCACGATGTCGGCCTTCTTGGCGACGCCGTAGGTGGTGCCCGCGATCGTGGTGGCGACGTGGGTGCCGTGCCCGTTGCCGTCCTGTGCGACGTCGTCGCCGTCCACAGCGTCGTAGCCGTTCGTCGCGCGGCCGGCGATCTCGGTGTGCGAGACGCGTACGCCGGTGTCGATGACGTAGGCGGTCACGCCGCTGCCCGCCGAGTCCGGGTACGTGTACGTGCCCGAGAGCGGCAGGGCGCTCTGGTCGACGCGGTCCAGGCCCCAAGGCGCGTCGGACTGGGTCGCGTCGACGTGCACGCGCTGGTTCTGCTCGACCGATGCCACGGCCGGGTCGGCCGCGAGTCTGGCCGCCTCGGCCGCCGAAAGGCCCTTGACCGCATAGCCGTTGAGCGCCGAGCGGAACGTCCTCTGCACGGATCCGCCGTACCCGGAGACCAGGCTCCTGGCGTCGCTGGACGTGGCCTTGAGCCCGGCGGCGCTCCGGGCGGGCTTCTTGAGCGTGACGATGTAACTGCCCTGGACGGCCCCGGCGGAACCCGAGGCGAGGACCTTCCCTTCGGCCGGGGTGGCGGCCTGGGAGGCCTGGGCGGGCAGGGCGGTGAGCGAACCGAACAGGCCGACGGCCGTCACGGTCGATGCGGCCGCAGTGACGAGCTTCCTGGAGAGTGCCATGGCGAGGGAGTCCTCCTCATAGGCGGCGCGCGCCCTCGTGGGCGGGCGTGCGTCGGTGGGGGGTGTGCGCCGGTAGCGCACACGAGCCGTCGGAGCGAGGTCTTCCGGTCCTTGGCCCGCACAGAAGATTCCGACAACTGACCATGCATCTCAAGGGAGTTGAGGACTTGTCACATCGTTGACATGTGCCTGCATTGAAGAGTGGTCGGGCGTCGGGCGGCGCCATTCTGCGGCAACATTGAGGCCGCTCGAGGCGGGTGCCGCGCCCGGTGACGGAGACGCAAACGGAGACGGAGACATACGTGAAAAGCTCTGACCTGTCCCGCGGCGTGCGCCTGGCTGCGCACCGAGCCGTGTCGGCGGCGCTCACGATGCGCAGCGACGACGAACTACGGGATCTGATCGATGCCGCTCCGGTCCTCGGATCCGGCATCGGAGGGAGGAGCGTCCTCCTCGATGTCGGCGGGGTCCCGGTCTTCGTCAAACAGATCCGGCTCACCGATCTCGAGCGGCGGCCGGAACATGTGCACTGCACGGCGAACATGTTCGCCCTGCCCGTCTTCTGTCACTACGGCATCGGGCAGATCGGGGCGCCGGGTTTCGGTGCCTGGCGGGAGCTGGCCGTGCACCGCATGACGACGGACTGGGTGATCGCGGGGGACCACGAGGGCTTTCCGCTCATGTACCACTGGCGGGCGCTGCCCGACCGGGAACGGCCGCTTCCAGAGGAACTGGCCGATGCCGAACGGGCGGTGACCTACTGGGGCGGCGGCGACGGTATCCGCGGCCGCATCGAGGCGCTGCGCCGGTCGTCGGCCCGCATCACTCTCTTCCTGGAGTACATCCCCCACACCGTGCACGACTGGCTGGACACCCGGATTCGGGCCGGTGGCGAGACCGCCGAGCGTGCCGCCTGCGCCATGGTGGAGAGCGAACTGGAAGCCGGCATCTCGTTCATGAACGCCCAGGGCCTGATGCATTTCGACGCGCACTTCGAGAACATCCTGACCGACGGCCGACGGCTGTTCTTCGCCGACTACGGCCTCGCGCTCTCCTCGCGCTTCGCGCTCACACAGGAGGAGTCGGACTTCCTCACCCGCCACGACACCTACGACCGGTCCTACGCGTCCACGCACCTGGTGAACTGGCTGGCAGTCGCCCTGTACGGCTACGGGCCGGAAGAGCGCGAGGCGTTCGTGCGTGCCTGCGCCGAGGGCGTCGCTCCCGCCGGTGTGCCGTCGGCGATCGCGGCGATGTTGACCCGGCACGCACCGGTCGCCGCGCTGATGGGGGACTTCTCCCGCCGATTCCGGCAGACCGGCAGGGAAGTCCCGTACCCACGGGAGGCGCTGCGTCGCGCGGGAGGTGAGCTGCTCCGTCGCCAGGGTTCATGAGCACGATGTAATGCGGCTCGGTAGCTACTACGTGCCCTGTGCGGCGCGGCCCCGGTACGGAAGGGTGCGATGTCCGCGGACGAGCGGTCGTCGGTCCGCAGTGCGGCAGCCGTCGGTGACGGTCTGACGGACCTGGCTGACGATGCCCACCGAGCCCGGGGACGTCGAGCGCTGGCTCATGCCGGGACGGGCGGTGGCGTGGGAAGAGACCGGCCATGAGATGGCAGTCGACCTGATGGCTGTCGACCTGATGGCCACGGCCCCGTGCCCGCCCGAAGGGTGTCCCCGCACCGAGGGGATCGGTGATCCCGGGTGGCGGACCCGTCGGGCGCCACGCTCAGCGCAGGTTGTCCCGCACCCAGTCCTCGAAGCGCGTCAGGGGGAGTCCGAGCGCACGTGCGAACTCCGGTCGGCCCGGCTGGCCTGCGGCGTTGAGCCAGGTGCCGGAGGCGCCCATGGGTGGCATCCCGGCCGCGAGCGCCTGTTCGAGGGTCAGCTCCGGCGCGGTGATGGGCCTGCCCAGCACGTGGCTGAGGATGTCGGCGACCTCAGCCATCGAGCGGTACTCACTGGCCAGTTCCAGCTCCACCGTGTGGAACCGGTCCGGGTCCCCGAACGCGGCGGACGCCGCTGTGCCGATGTCGGCGACCGCGGTCAAGGAGAGCCGGGTGTCGGGCTTGATGAGAGTGATCAGGCCGCCGTCGATGCCGCGCGGGAACAGGTAGGCCATGGAGGGGAGCAGATTCTCCATGAAGAAGCCCGGCTTGAGCAGGGTCCAGCGCGGGAATCCGGCGTTGCGGACCAGGTCCTGGACGGCGGCCTTGGTGTCCAGGGTGGGGGCCATGAACTCCCACCGGCCCTCGGCCCATCCGGGTACCTGGGTGTGCTGTCCCGCGCCGGTGACGGAGGTGTGCACGAACTGCTCCACTCCGGCGGCCCGCGCGCCTTCGACGAGGTTGGTCGCCTGGAGCAGCTCGTTGTCGAAGTCGGCGCCCTCGGCGGTGAGGACGGGCATCTGGACGGAGAAGACGGCCCGGGCGCCCCGGGCGGCGTGCACGACCGAGTCGCGGTCCAGGAGATCTCCGGTGACGAGCTCCGCGCCGAGCGCGGCCACGGCACGGGCCCGGTCGGTGGCCGGGTCCCGGACCAGGGCGCGTACCGGAACGCCGGCGGAGAGCAGCGCCCGCGCGGTGGCTCCGCCCTGACGGCCGGTGGCTCCGGTGACGAGGACGGGGGGCTGGGTCCCTGGCGAAGGGTTGGTGGGTGTGGGGGTGGGCGTGGGCATGGAGGGACTCCTCAGGTGTGCGACCGTCCACTGACAGGAGTCGGCGACAGGCGTCGGCGACCGACATAAACGGCGGGGTCCGCCATTTACCGTCGGCTACAATATGGCGGGGCCCGCCACTTAGCAATCCTGGAGCTGATCACATGGCCGAGCGACAGCGTGCCGACGCCCGGCGCAACTACGACCGGATCCTCGCCGTGGCCGCGGAGGAGGTCGCCGCACAGGGCTCGGACGCCTCGCTGGAGCAGATCGCACGCGTCGCCGGGGTCGGCTCGGCGACCGTGCGCAGGCACTTTCCGAGCCGACGGGCGCTGCTCGAGGCCGTGTCCCGGCAGCGGATCGAGTCACTGTGCGCACGGGCACGAGAACTGGCGGTCCGCTCGGGCGACGGACGGGGCGCGCTGCTCGATTGGCTGGGCGAGGTGCTCACCTACTGCGTCACCGCGCGCGGGCTGGCGACCGCCTTGTCGTACGACGAAGGGCACGACCCGGTCGGGGGCAACTCGTGCGCGACGGCACTGATCCAGGCGGGAGAACCGCTGCTGCGCAACGCCGCGCAAGAGGGCGTGGTGGGCACCGAGGTCACGGTCGAGGACCTGATCACCCTGGCCGTCGGTCTCGCCCTCGCCACGGAACACCACCCCGAACCGACCGCTCGCGCCGAGACGTTGCTCAGGCTGGCAGTGGCGGGCATCAGCCCCGAACGGACCTGATCAGGCGCCCGAACCGACCTGATCAGCCGCCCGAACGGCCCCTGCCGTGGCAGGGCGACGGCACGCTCACCCGGCCTCAGGGGGCCGCGGACCCGCTTCGTCCCGATCCGCGGTGCACAGGCCAGGCGGCCGGATCCGGGATGGGGTCACGCGGGAGGACCGTCCTCCTGGCACTCACGGTCCGCCGTCAATGCGTGCGGAGCCTGTCGCAAGTGCGTGATGCTGTACGCCAGGCCCAGGAACAGGGTGAAGACGCTGCCGACGGTCGCGGCCCTGCGCATGTCCGGAACCTCGACCGCCGTGGCAAGGACGGCGAGGACACCGATGACTCCGATGACTGCGGTTCCGGTACCGCCCGGCAGTCGGAACGCCGCCGTTCCGGGGACGCCTTCTCCGGCCGGTCGGCGGCGCTTGAACGCGATGTACGAGGCCAGGATCAGCAGCCAGGTCAGCAGGATGGCGAAGATGGCGATGGAGGTCAGGGCGGAGAAGATGTCTCCCACTCCGTAGGCGGCCAGGAGTGCCGCTGCGCCGATCCCGGCCGCCGAGGCGAGCATCGCCGCTACAGGGACGCCCCGGCGGTTGACCCTGGCGACAGGGCGTGGAGCGAGACGATCGTGGCCGAGTGAGTGCAGCAGCCGGCTGGTGGCGTACAGGCCTGCGTTGGCCGAGGACACGGCGGCGACGAGCACGACGGCGTTGGTGAGGGAGGCCGCCGCCGGTATGCCGATCTCGGCGAACAGCCGCACGAACGGGCTCGAGTTGACGCTGCCGTCGCCCGCGGCGGACTGCCGCCATGGGGACAGAGTGATCACCAGCGTGATCGAACCGACGTAGAACAGGGCGAGGCGCCACGCGAGTTGGCGCATGGAGGTGCGCATCGAACGGGCGGGATCGGTGGTCTCGGCGGCCGCGATGGCCACGGTCTCGAAACCGGCGAAGGCGAACATGACCACCGACATCGCCGTCCACACGGATACGACGCCATGAGGCAGGAAGCTGCCGTCCGTGAGGTGGTGGACCCCGGTCGCCTCAGTCCCGGGCAGGCCGAACACGACCAGAAGGGCGCCGCAGACGAGGAACACACAGATGGCTGTGACCTTGAGAGACGAGAGCCAGAACTCCATGACGCCGAACGACTTGACGCTGTAGAGGTTGACGCCCACCACGATGGCAGCCATCGCCAGTATCGCGGCGAGCAGAGGGATGTCGGGCCACCACCAGCGCAGGTACACCGCGGACGCGACGACCTCGCTGCCGACGACCACCACGACGCCCATCCAGTAGAGCCAGCGCGTCAGGAATCCGGCCCAGGGGCCCAGGTACCGGTGAGCGATGGCTCCGAAGGACCCGCGCTCGGGATGCGCGATGGTCATCTCGCCCAGCGCGACGGCGATGACTGCAATGAGGGTGGCGCCGATGAGGTAGGCGACGATGACAGCGGGGCCCGCGATTCCGATCGCGGTGCCTGAGCCGAGGAAGAGGCCCGTCCCCAGAGCGGATCCCAGCCCGATCATGGTGGTTTGACGGTGCGTCAGAGTTCGTTTCAGCTCGCCTGTGCTGTCGTGTCGCGCAGCCTGGCTGCGCGGGGGCGCGCTCACCGGGCCGTGCGTCCCTGTACAGAGCGGGATGCGACGCATATGTGTGCGGGTGCGTGCGAAGTCGGCATGTGGATCCTTCGACAGGGAGGGACGGTCCTCGGCGGAGCCGTCCAGGGCGGAAGTCGCGTACCGGGTCGTGCGGGTGCGGGTGCGGGTGCGGGACCGCCTCAGCGGACCGGGTTCATCCAGGCCAGTTCCGGCGGCGTGGACCCGGTGACGAGCCGGTCGGCCAGGAGCCGTCCGGTCAGCGGCCCGAGTGTGAGGCCCCACATCCCGTGGCCACCGGCCACGTACACCCCCTCGGTGCGGGTCGGGCCGACCACGGGTACTCCGTCCCCGGTGAGGGGCCGGGATCCCACCCATTCACGGGACACGCCGTTCCAGTCGGCGCCGTTGATCAACGGGCGGATCGCTCGAGTGATCGCGTCGATCCGCGACCGGTCCAGGGGATGGTCGGGCGAGCGCAGTTCCATCACCCCGGCGACATGCGCGTGGTCGCCGCGGGGTGCCACCGCGACCCGCGGCGCGGCGAAGTACAGCGGACCGCGCAGCGGCTCCGACAGCGGCACGGAGAAGCTGTACCCGCGGCCCGGATGCTGCGGGACCCGGACACCGTGGGCAGCCGCGAGCCCCGGCATCCACGCACCGTTGGCGATGACCACGGCATCGGCCTCACGCCGGGTGCCGTCGGCACAGCGCACGAGGGAACGCCCGCGGACCCGTTCCACGGCCGTCGCCGTCACGTTCTCGCTGATCTTTGCGCCCCGGATGCGAACCTGTTCGCCCAGGGCGCTGACATAGCCGGCCGGGTCCAGGTACCGCTGACCGCCGACCCGGACCGCCAGGCCGATG
>NZ_WWIA01000804.1 GCF_009870065.1 Streptomyces sp. SID5785
CGAAACAGCAGGCGACCCGGCCGCAGACCATCGGTTACGCGCTCGTCGACTCACCGGTCGGGCTGCTCGCCTGGATCCTCGACAAGTTCGCGGAGTGGAGCGACACCCGGGACAGCCCCTTCGAGACGATCTCGCGGGACCGGATCCTGGACGACGTCACGCTGTACTGGCTGACCCGGAGCGGAGCCTCGGCGGCACGGATCTACCACGAGAGCCACCTGTCGCTCGACCCGGAGCTGAGGGTCGACGTGCCGGCCGCCGTCACCGTGTATCCCCGCGACATCGAGAAGTGCCCGCGCCCCTGGGCCGAGCAGCGGTACCGGCGCATCGTCCGGTGGCAGACGCCCGCGGCGGGCGGCCACTTCCCGTCCCTCGAGGTTCCCGGGGACTTCGTCGCGGATCTGCGCGCGGGCCTCGCGGCCGTGCTGGCCACGACGCCCTGAGCCGCCTCGCTCACAGGCGGCGCAGGACGACCAGCTCGGCGTCGTGGTCCGTGGTCCAGGGGAAGCCGAGCCCCGTGTGTCGCAGGTACGCGCCGCTGTACTCGGTGCCGGCGGCCTCGTCCCGGTAGCGGGCGGCGGGGTCGATGCCGCGCAGGCGCAGCCGGTCCGGGCGGCCGGGCACCAGTGGGGCCCCGTCGAGGCGGCCGGTGTGCAGGGCGCCGACCACGACGCGTGAGCCGTCGGGCGCGATCGACTGGACGCCGCAGGTCGGGTCGTCCGGGGAGTTGAGCAGGTGGGTCTCGCCGTGGTGCACGATGTCGCGGACGTCCTTGTACCGGGCGACCCACTCCGCCGCCTCGGCGCGCTGCCCGTCGCTCCACGCGCCGAGATCGGCGCCGATGCCGAGGACCCCGCTCATCGCGCTGACGAAGCGGAACGCGAGCGAGCGCGGCCGCGGGTCGAACAGGCCGGGCGCGTCCGTGACCCAGGAACTCATCGTGTGCGGGGCGTGCGCGTGCAGGTACCCGTACTGGATGCGGAGGCGGTCGAGCGGTGCGGTGTTGTCGCTGGGCCAGACGACGTCCGTGCGCGCGAGCGTCGTGTGGTCGACGCGGCCGCCGCCGCCCGCGCAGCCCTCCACGGTGACGTGCGGATGGCGGGCCCGCAGGTGGTCGAGGACCCGCAGGTAGCCGCGGACGTGCGCCGCGTCGAGGTCGAGCCCCTCGGCCGGCCCGGCACCTGGCCGGCCGCGCTCGGTCGGCGGGCGGTTCATGTCCCACTTCAGGTACGTGATCGCGTACCGCCCGAGGAGCCGGTCGAGCGTCGCGAGCACGAACTCCTGGACGTCCTCGCGGCCGAGGTCGAGGAGGAGCTGGTTGCGGACGCGGCGCCCGGTGCGGTCCGGCAGGGCGTAGACCCACTCCGGCCGGTCGGCGTGGAGCTTCGACGCGGGGCTGACCGCCTCGGGCTCCACCCAGAGACCGAAGTCGAGCCCGAGGGCCCGCACATCGTCGACGAAGCGGCCGAAGCCCTGCGGGAAGAGCACGGGATCGGGCTCCCAGTCGCCCAGGCCGCCGGTGTCATCGACGCGGCCGGTGAACCAGCCGTCGTCGACGACGAACAGCTCGACGCCCGTCTCGGCGGCCCGGCGGGCGAGCGCCAGCTGGTGGTCGGCGCGTACGTCGAACCCGGTCGCCTCCCACGAGTTGTAGAGGACGGGCCGCCGCCGGGCGAGTCGGTCACCCGCGAGCCGGCGCTCGAAGCGGTGCCAGACGCGGGACAGCCCGTCCAGGCCCTCCCCGCTGAAGGCACAGGCCAGCGCAGGGGTCACCAGGGTCTCGCCGGGGGCGAGCAGCACGGCGCCCTCGTGCGGGACGCGGCCCGCGCGCACCCGCACGGCGCCACCCGGTTCCGCGTCGACGGCCGTCTGCCAGTTGCCCGCCCACTCCAGCGCGACGCCGTACGTGGGCGTGTCCGCGCCGCGGTCCGGGTACGCGGCGTCCTGCACGGCCAGCCATGGCGCGTACGCGTGGCCCGGCACGCCCTGCGTGCTGCCGAACTCCAGGGTGCCGCGCGTCAGGAGGGTCTGCGTGAACCGGAACTCCTGCGACCACTGCCCGGTCAGGTGCGTGACGCGGGCGCCCCGGTCGGTCACCGGTACGTTGACGGCGGCCGAGCCGAACCGCTCCAGGCGCACCGGTGCGTCGCCGGTACAGGTCAGCTCGGTCCACCGGCGCACGACGTCGGTGCCCGGCACGACGGCGTAGCGGACCGTGACCCGCAGGCCGAGGACGTCGTCGTCGAAGGTGAGGTCGAGGGCGCTGTCGTCCTCCTGCCGCGCCCCGGCGAAGCACCACCACACCCCGCGCTCGGCGCCCGGCCGCCCCGCGATCAGATCCGCGCCGTTGAACGGCCGCAGCCCGTGCGGGATGTACTCGGCCGGTGCCAGGTCGGCCGGTGTCACGAAGTGTGTGCGGCGCGACCAGTCCATCGGGGACGGCCCGTCCTCCGCGCCCGCCGGGCCCCATACGGCGAGCTCGGGCCAGACGCCGGCGCCGGGACCGTCCCCTTCGCCGTCGCCGCCCAGCGTGACGGAGTAGACGGTGTGCTCGGTGCGCAGGACCCAGCGCTCCGAGACGCTGTCGGTGGTGCTCACTTGACTGCTCCAAGGTTGAGGCCCGCCACGAAGTGGCGCTGGAAGCGGAGGAAGACGAGGACGGTGGGGGCCGCGGCGATGACCGAGCCGGCGGCGATCACGTTCCACTGCGAGACGTACTGGCCCTGGAGGTTGAGCAGCGACGCGGTGATCGGCATGCGGGTCTCCGTGCGCAGCACGCTGATCGCCCACAACAGGTCGTTGAAGATCCAGGTGAACGACAGGGCGCCGAGGGCGGCGAGCGCGGGGCGGGCCAGCGGCAGCACGATCCGCCAGTAGACCGTCGCGGGCCCGGCCCCGTCGATGACGGCCGCCTGCTGCACCTCCACCGGGATCGACCGCATGAAGCCGTGCAGCACGAAGACGTAGAAGCCGATGCCGAAGCCGACCTGGACGCCGATGAGGGCCCACAACCGGTCGTAGATGCCGACGAGTTCGGCCATCTTCGAGACCGGCACCAGCAGGATCTGCGGAGGCAGCAGGTTGCCCGCGAGCATGACGAGGAGCAGGGTGCGCCGCCCGGGCAGCGCGTAGCGGCTCAGGGCGAACGCGGCCATCGACGCGAGCAGCAGCGACAGCAGCACGCTCGGCACGGTCACCAGCAGGCTGTTGATCAGCGCCTGCTTCTGGCCGCCGTCCGTCCAGGCCTGGCGGAACCCGTCGAGGCTGAACGAGTGT
>NZ_WWIA01000805.1 GCF_009870065.1 Streptomyces sp. SID5785
TGGTTGAGGTCGGGGCGGAGGTCTTGATTCGGGTCCGCGCTCAGGTCCGGGTCCGGGTCCGGATTCAGGTCCGGGTTCGGGTCCGTGTTCCCGTCGCCCCCGTCTCCTTCGTCCTCCGCCGTGACGATGTCGAAGGCGTACGAGCCCGACTCCCCGACCCAGTCGCCGTCGTCCGCCCTGCGCTGGACGAGTGCGGCGTCGGCCACGACGCGGCCCGGGCCGGCGTGCTCGCCGAACGCCAGCCGCAGCGGCACGGTGACCGTCTCGCCGGGGCGGACCGAGAAGCCGGCGGTGTCCCTGCCGATGACGCCGATGTTCTCGTCGCGGTCGGTGTGCTCGATACCGACCGGGCGCCAGCGGGGGCCGTCTCGGTACTCGAGCCGGATCCCGTCGGGACGCAGGCTGCGGCTGTCGTCGACGAGGACGAGCACCGGGTGCAGGGCCGCGCAGCGGGCGGCGGTGCGGTTCGTGAGGCGGAGGGACCAGGTGCG
>NZ_WWIA01000806.1 GCF_009870065.1 Streptomyces sp. SID5785
AGTCGAGGACCTGGGTCAGGTCACCGGTCTCGGAGTAGGCGTACCGCTTGATCAGCTGGTCCGTGCCGTCAGGATCCGCGCCGGCCAGGGACAGAGCCGTGACCCGCTCGTCCTCCACGGTGAGGGTGAGGCGGTAGCCGCCGGACGAAGTGACCGCGAGCGGGGTGCCTTCGGCGTCGTTCTCGAAGGTGATCCAGTTGCCGTTGCGGTCGTCGATCTGTTCCAGGACGGCCAGATCGGGCGTCCGGTCGGCGAAGTGCCAGGTGCGGCCCGTGTGCGGATCGGCGACCGTGTAGCCCCCGTCGACGCGGTCCAGCGGCCAGCGCTGAGGGCCATGCGTGGGCAGGGTCGGAACGCCGGGCGCCGGGTGCGGGTAGGTGAGGAGGAGTCCGTCCTCGGTGACGAAGATGACGCCCTCGACGTCGATCTCCAGACGCTGGTCGACCGTCGAGAGCCAGGAAGGGCCGAACCAGCGGCCCAGGCGTGACCCCGACTCCAGACGACGGCCGAAGACCAGGGGCAGCGTGCCGGGCAGCGTCACATCCGTCTGCGGCAGATACATCGTGCCGCTGACGAGGTCGATGGGGTCGCTGGGGTCGTGCTCGTACTTCTTCGGCGGTTCCTCGGTGTGGGCGTGCGGCTCCTTCGTCGCCGTCCTGCGCGCGACGTTCTCGCCCTCGCGGATCGCCGCCCGCTCGGTGCTCCGCACCCCCAGCCGGATCCCGCTGCGGGCGAGTCCGGCGCCTTTTGTGCCGATGAGTTCGGGGATGAGGCGGCCGACGAATTCGGAGGGGTCCTTCTTGAAGCCGTCGACGGCGGCGGTGACGATGCGTTCGGGGTGGGCGGCGGTGGAGACGAGGCCGGAGAGCGTCATGGAGACGTTCTGCATGTAGGCGGCGGGGTGGGTGAGGTTGTAGGGGTCGGTGGGGTTGAGGCCGCGGGCGAAGTTGACCAGGCCCGCGGTGCCCTTCAGCACACCGCCGACGACGTGGGTGAGTTCGGTGTTGTAGGCCTTGTAGCCGTCGACGAGGGTGTTGCCGAGGCGGTCGAG
>NZ_WWIA01000009.1 GCF_009870065.1 Streptomyces sp. SID5785
AGTCGTCGGTGCTGCCCGGCCGGCGCAGCCCGTCGTGCTTCTCCTTGCGCCGCCGCTCGGCGAAGTCGTCCTCGTACGCGAGCCACACGGCCCGCGCCTCCTCCAGCTCCTCCAGGGCCGCGACCAGGCGGCCCGGGTCGGGGGAGCGGTCCTCGGGGCCGAAGCCGGCCCGGGAGCACAGGTGGTCCCAGGTCGCCCGGTGGCCGTAAGGGGCAAATCTCTCCAGGCACTTGCGCAGCGAGTAGCGCCGCAGTGCCAGATCGTTGCGCGGATCGCGCACCTGTCTTGCCAGACTCCGGAATCCGGCCATCGCCCTGCACCTCCGTCACCCGTACGTCGGCGTCGCCGCAGTCGTGAAGCGACGTTGCCGAGTAGACGTATCGACACGTGATTCGGATCCCTCCGCAGGGCGCCGGGACCCATCCGATCCCGGATGGGAGCCATCAGCGGCACCTCGTGAGGCCCGGGAGTCGCCGAGTGGTCCCTGTGGCGATCCTGAAAACGTGACGCATGTTCATCTTCTGTCGGTGGCTAACCGCCGGTAACCTCCGGCTCACCATCGTCGGGAGGACCAGGCATGCGACGACGCATCCCACGCACCACCCTGCACAGAAAGTCCCGAGGCCCGCTGCGGAGACTGACGGCCGCCGCGGCGCTCGTACTCACCGCGGGACTGCTGTCCCCGCTCTCGACGGCCGCGGCCGCCGACGAACCCGCTCCTGTGACCGACTACTGCAAGGGGCAGTGCGCGGACATCCTGCCGCCCGGAGCGAACGGCAGCGCCACGCTCGCCGAGATCCTCGGCAACAAGCTGTTCGGAACCCAGCCTGCGCACGCCGACGACCAGATCGGCCCTTACGACGCACTGTCGTCCGGATATCCCTCACTCACGGACGCCACTCTCTCGAACTTCTTCAACGACTCCTCCTTCGGGGTCCCGGACGGATCGGTCGGCTCGGTCACGCGCCCCCGCGACGACGTGACGATCACCCGTGACAAGAAGAACGGCGTACCCCACATCAAAGGTTCCACGCGCTACGGAACCGAGTTCGGCGCCGGCTACGCCGCAGGTCAGGACCGGCTCTGGCTCATCGACCTGTTCCGCCACATCGGTCGCGGCGAGCTGACCTCGTTCGCCGGCGGTGCGCTCGCCAACCAGGGACTCGAGCAGGAGTTCTGGCCGCAGGCCCCCTACACCGAGGACGATCTGCAGCAGCAGGTCGACTTCATCAAGAACAAGGGCGGCGAGCGCGGCGCGCAGGCGATGGAGGACGCCCAGGCCTACATCGACGGCCTCAACGCCTACCGCGAGAAGTCCAAGAACGGCCGCTACTTCCCCGGCGAGTACGTCCTCACCGGAAAGATCGACGCCATCACCAACGTGGGCGAGATCCAGCCGTTCGAGGTGACCGACATGATCGCGCTGGCCTCCGTCGTCGGCGGCCTGTTCGGCAACGGCGGCGGCGGCGAGGTCGACTCGGCCCTGTCGCTGCTCTCCGCCCAGCAGAAGTACGGCGTCCAGAAGGGCACCGAGATCTGGGAGACCTTCCGCGGCCGCAACGACCCGGAGGCCGTCACCACGATCCACGACGGCACGAGCTTCCCGTACGGCACGAAGCCGGCGAAGGCGCGCGGCGAGGCGCTGCCCGACGCGGGCTCCGTCGACCGCGAGCCGCTCGTGTACGACCGCACCGGCTCCGCCGCCACCGCCGCGAAGTCCGGCACGGCGAAGAAGGACCCGGTGAAGGCGCCCGCGAAGCTCAAGCCGCTCCAGGGCATGTACGACGACGGCGTGCTCCCGGCGGACATGTTCCGCGACGCGGCCTCCAGGAAGGGCATGTCCAACGCCCTGCTGGTCTCCGGCAAGCACACCGCCTCCGGCAACCCCGTCGCCGTGTTCGGCCCGCAGACCGGCTACTTCGCACCCCAGCTCCTGATGCTCCAGGAGCTGCAGGGTCCGGGGATCAGCGCCCGCGGCGCCTCCTTCGCCGGCGTCGGCATGTACGTCCAGCTCGGCCGCGGCCAGGACTACGCCTGGTCCGCCACCTCCGCCGGACAGGACATCACCGACACGTACGCGGTCCCGCTCTGCGAGGCCGACGGATCCGCGCCCACCAAGGCCTCGACCTCGTACCTCTACCACGGCACCTGCACGCCGATGGAGAAGCTCGAGCGGAAGAACGCCTGGAAGCCGACCGTCGCCGACTCGACGGCCGCGGGCTCCTACCGGATGCAGGTCTTCCGCACCGAGTACGGCGTCGTGACGCACCGTGCCACCGTCGACGGCAAGCCCGTCGCCTACACGGCACTGCGCTCGACCTACCGGCACGAGGCCGACTCGATCATCGGCTTCCAGATGCTGAACGACCCGTCCTACGTCACGGACGCCGCGTCCTTCCAGAAGGCGGCCCAGCACATCAGCTACGCCTTCAACTGGTTCTACGCCGACTCGCGCGACATTGCCTACTACAACAGCGGCGACAATCCGGTGCGCGCCGACGGCGTCGACATGTCGCTGCCCGTGCGGGCCGAACCGGCCTACGAGTGGAAGGACTTCGACCCGGCCGACAACACGGCGGCCTACACCCCGCCGGCCGAGCACCCGAACTCGGTGAACCAGGACTACTACATCTCCTGGAACAACAAACAGGCCAAGGACTTCACCGCCGCCAACTTCAGCCTGGGCGCCGTCCACCGCGGCGACCTGCTGGACGGGCGGGTCAAGAAGCTCACCGCCGAGGGCGGCGTCACCCGCGCCTCGCTCACCCAGGCGATGGAGGAGGCCGCCGTCACCGACCTGCGCGGCGAGCAGGTCCTGCCGGAACTCCTCAAGGTGCTGCGCAGCAAGCCGATCACGGACCCCGCGCTGTCGCAGGCCGTCCAGCAGCTGGAGGCGTGGCGCAAGGGCGGGGCCCAGCGCAACCAGACGTCCGCGGGCTCCAAGACGTACGCCCACCCGGACGCCGTGCGGATCATGGACGCCTGGTGGCCGCTCCTGGTGAAGGCGGAGTTCGAACCCGGGCTCGGCGGCGACCTCTACCAGGCGCTGACGGGCCAGCTGGCCGTCGACGAGTCGCCGTCGGCCGGACACGGACCGACCGGCTCGCACGCCGGATCCGCCTTCCAGTACGGCTGGTGGGGATACGTCGACAAGGACCTGCGGTCGGTCCTCGGCGAACCGGTGAAGGGCGCGCTCGGCGCGACGTACTGCGGCGCCGGTGACCTGTCGGCCTGCCGCGACGCGCTGCTCGCGTCGCTGGCCACGGCGGTGGCGAAGCCCGCCACCGAGGTCTACCCCGGGGACGACCAGTGCAAGGCGGGGGACCAGTGGTGCGCGGACACGATCGTGCACCGCGCGGTCGGCGGCATCACGCACCGCTCGATGCAGTGGCAGAACCGGCCGACCTACCAGCAGGTGGTCGAGTTCCCGGCGCACAGGTGACCCGACCCGGCGGCGCGTCCACGCGCCGCCGGGAACGGCAGGGAACGCGGAAGCGGCCGGGCGGACGCCCGGCCGCTCCTGCGTTCTCCCGCTCTCCTCAGGCCAGTTCGCGCTCGCGGGTCTCCGGCAGCGCGAGCACGCACAGCAGCGAGACGACGGCCATCGCGCTCACGTACCAGCCGACCGACGACGAGCCGAACGCGCTCTGCAGCCGCGTCGCGACCAGCGGCGCCACCGCGCCGCCGAGCACCCCGCCCAGGTTGTACGCGAACGAGGCGCCGGAATAGCGCACCCGCACCCCGAACAGCTCCGGCAGATACGCGCCCATCGGCCCGTACACGACGCCCATGCAGAACAGGGCGCCGCCCAGCGCCAGCGCGATCAGCACCGGCTGCTCGGTGTCCATCAGCGGGAACAGGGCCAGACCCCACACCACGGCCAGGGCCGAGCCCACGAGCACCATGCGGCGCCGGCCGCCCGCGTCCGAGCGGGTCGCCGCCAGCCAGGTGCCCGCCGCGAGGAACAGGCAGGCCACCAGCGACACCGCGAGCATCGTGCCCCGCGGCACGCCGAGCGTCTTCGTGCCGTAGGCGAGGCAGTAGGTGGTGGCGGTGTAGAAGAGCCCGTACGCGACGACCATGCCGCCCGCGCCGAGCAGGATCTCCTTCGGGTGCCGCCTGAACACCTCGAGCGCGGGCGCCCGGCTGGCCTCCTGGTCCTCCATCACCTTCGCGAAGACCGGCGTCTCGCTGATCTTCAGCCGGACGAACAGGCCGACCGCGACGAGCAGGAACGACAGCAGGAACGGGACGCGCCAGCCCCATGAGCGGAACGCGTCGTCGGACAGCGTCTCGGACAGCACCCAGAAGATGCCGGTCGCCGCGAAGAAGCCGACCGACGGGCCGAGTTGGGGGAACGCGGCGAACAGCCCGCGCCGCCCGCGCGGCGCGTGCTCCACGGCGAGCAGCGCGGCGCCGCCCCACTCGCCGCCGAGTCCCACGCCCTGGAGGAAGCGCAGCAGCACGAGGAGGAGCGGGGCCCACACGCCGAGCGTGGAGTAGCCGGGGAGCAGACCGACGCAGGCCGTGGACAGGCCCATCAGGAGCAGTGAGGCCACGAGCACCGACTTGCGGCCGATCCGGTCGCCGAAGTGACCGAAGACCAGGGAGCCGATCGGGCGGGCCGCGAACGCGACGGCGTACGTCGAGAAGGAGGCGAGGGTGGCGTTGAGGGAGGAGAGGTTGGGGAAGAACGCGTCGTTGAGGACGAGGGCGGCGGCCGTTCCGTAGACGTAGAAGTCGTAGAACTCGATGGCCGTTCCGATGAAGCTCGCGACGGCCACGCGGCGCAGGCTCTCCGGTGCGGGAGGTGCCTGCGCCGCGTCGGCCGGGCGCGCTTCTTCGCTGGTGGGGTCGGGTTTCAGCACCTCGGCACTGTCGCGTTCGGTGTAGCGTGCAGTCAATGCCTGAGATGCGGCGTCTCGTTCCGTGAGACCGGGTGCGGGGCGCCGGGCCGGCCGCCGCTACCTGTACGTCAGGTAGCGGCGCCGCACCGCGCGGAACGCGGACAGCTCGTCCTGCCAGCCGGCGACCACCTCGTCCGTCGTCGCGCCCGCGTCGATCATCGTGCGCACCTGCGTCGAGCCGGTCAGCTTGTCGATCCAGTTGTCCGCGCGCCAGGCGAAGTCCTTCCACGACGCCTTCGCCGTCACCAGGAGCGCGATGCCGGTGCGGACCGGGTCGAACGCCTCGCGGTCGTCGACGTGCAGCTGCACGCCGCCGACCGTCCTGCCCTCGAACTTGGAGAACGTCGGCGCGAAGTACGCCTCCCTGAAGTGA
>NZ_WWIA01000086.1 GCF_009870065.1 Streptomyces sp. SID5785
GGTGGCCGTGTAGAACGCGTCGAAGCCGTCGGCTCCCCGGCGCGGGCCCGTCGTGCGGCCGGGGTCCTCGGCTTCGTCGGTCGTCATGCGTCCTCCCGCGGCTGGGCGCGTCCTGGGCCGTGTCCGCACGGCCCGGCTCCGGTGGGTCTGTCGTCCTTCAACACGCGTGAGCGGCCAGGGATGTTACAGACGACGTCGGTGAACGGCGGCCCTGCGCCGTGCCCTTCGCGGCGGGTGCGGACGGGGCGTGACCGATCATGGACGCATGACTGCCTTCTACCATGTGTGTTTCGTCGTCCCGGACATCGAGCGCGCGATGCACGAGTTCCGGCGTGCTGCCGGGGTCGAGTGGAGCGATCCCGTGTCCGACCGCCTCGGCGCATGGGACTACCGCATCGTCTTCACGACCGGCGGACCGCCCTTCGTCGAGCTCATCGAAGGGCCGCCGGGCAGTCCCTGGGACGCGTCCGAGGGGGCCAGGTTCGATCACCTCGGCTTCTGGAGCAGCGACGTGCGGCGCGGCTCCCGGCGCCTGGAGGGAGAAGGCCTGCCGGTGGACTTCTCCGGATGCCCCTACGGCCGGCCGTTCGCGTACCACCACATGGACAGTGTCGGGGCCCGGATCGAGCTCGTCGACGTCGGCCGGCAGGCCGGCTTCCTCGACGCGTGGAGTCCGGGCGGACCGCCGATGCCCGCGATCGACGAGACCGCGCGGGACTGAGCGTCCGCCCCCGCCGAGGCGATGATCCTCGCCGGGCGCCGCGGCCCCATGGCACGCGCCGCCGCCGTCGTCATCTAAGCTGCACGGCGGCTCGCGCGGACGGCAGGTCCGCGCGGGGCAGACGACCCCGGGGGAGAAGCGAGGGATGCCGGTGATCTGCGTCGGAGGCATGATCGGGATCGGCAAGACGAGCGTCGCCGAGCTGATCGCCAAGGATCTGGGCAGCCACGTCTTCTACGAGAGCGTCGAGGACAACCCGATCCTGCCGCTCTTCTACACGGCGACCCCCGAGGAGATCCAGGCCAAGCGGTACCCGTTCCTGCTGCAGCTCTACTTCCTCCAGACGCGGTTCGCCGCGATCAAGGAGGCGTACAAGGAGGGCGACAACGTCCTCGACCGCTCGATCTACGAGGACTGGTACTTCGCCAAGGTCAACCACGACCTGGGCAGGATCAGCTCCCTGGAGATGCAGGTGTACGAGGGGCTGCTCGACGAGATGATGCGCGAGATCGACGGCCTGCCCTACCGCAAGGCGCCGGACCTCATGGTCTACCTCCAGGCGGACTTCGAGACCGTGCTGCACCGGATCGGTCTGCGCGGCCGCGCGTTCGAGCAGGACGAGGGCCTCGTCGAGTACTACCGCACGCTCTGGTCCGGCTACGACGACTGGGTGCACCGGCACTACTCGGCCAGCGAGGTGCTCGTCATCGACATGAACAACACCGACGTCGTGAACAACCCCGAGGACGCGGCCCGCGTGGCCCGCGAGGTCAGGGCCGCCCTGGCGCAGGGCGGGCGCGGGGCGGAATGACCCGCACCTCCGGCGGGGCCGTCCCGTCCCGCTGATGCCGCACGTTCACATGTCGCCACGGTCGTTGCGTCCTGCCCGAGGGCGTCCTATCGTCCTTTTGCGAAACAGCCGTATCGAAAAGTGAGAGGTGCCGGCGTGGCACAACGAGGGCGGCCTCGCGGCGCGGACACGGACGAGCGGATCCTGCGGGCGGCGCTGGAGCAGCTGATGGCGGACGGCTACGGCGGCTTCGTCGTGGACAAGGTCGCCGAGCAGGCCGGGGTCGCCAAGACGACGCTCTACCGACGATGGCCCACCAAGGACCACCTCGCCGTCGCGGTGATCGCCCGCATGCAGGACGAGGTGGCCGTACCGGACACCGGAGACATCCGCGCCGACCTCACCGACTACGTCGAGCAGATCGCCGTGGGACTCAATCGGATGCGGCGCGCCGGGCGGCAGGACGAGGCGGAGGACGCCTCGGCCGGTGTGGTGGCCGAGCTGGTCGCCGCGGCCGCCCGGCACCCCGACATCGGCGCACTGGTCCGGGCCATGTTCGCCCGCCGCAACGAACTCGTCCTCGGACTGCTCGACCGCGCCAGGGAGCGCGGCGACCTGCACCCCGCCACCGACCCCGCAGTGCTGTTCGACCAGCTCGCCGGAGCCGTCTACTACCGGCTGCTCCTCACCGGCCTGTCGATCGACCGCGGGTACGCCGAACGCCTCGTGACCGGCGCCCTGGACGGCGCCCTTCCTGTCACGGGGAGCTGACGACCGCATGACCGGGGCCGCCCGCACACCCGCACCCTGCCTCGGTTCGGCGCGCTGAACCGGGCGCTCGCCGACCCCGTGGCGGAGCACCAGGGCTCCTGACCGTGGTGCCCGGCCGAGGCGGGCGGTGGCGACGGCTCCCCGGGGTTCCCTGCCGGCCCGTCGGGTCTTCCGGCCCGTCGGGTCACCCGGAGCGGCGACGCGCCTGCCGCACCTCGCGGTTGACGGCCCATGCGTCGGCCACCGGCCCGAGGTGGCCGAGCTTGTCGGGATTGATCACGGAGTGGACCGTGTGGATCCGCCCGTCCCGCACCTCGAGCGCGAACGTGCGCAGGACGTTCCCGTCGCGGTCGTGGAAGACCGCCCCCGGCTGCCCGTTGACGGGCCGCGGCGTACAGGTGATGCCGGTGCTCGCCATCGCGGGGTGCACCCGGGCCAGCAGCCGCGCGACGTTCCCGGCGCCCGCGACGGCCCTGGCGAGCTGCGGCGCCTTGCCCCCGCCGTCGCCGACGAGCTGGACGTCGGCGGACAGCAGGTCCTGCAGCCCCGACAGGTCCCCGCGGGCCATCGCGTCGAAGAACCGCCGCGCCAGCTCGTCCCGTTCCTCCTCGTCCGGATCGAACCGGGCCCGTCCCTCCTCCATGTGACGCCGGGCCCGGACGAGCAGCTGGCGGCACGCGGCCTGTGAACGGCCGGTGGCCTCGGCGACGTCGTCGAAGCCGAAGGCGAACACCTCCCGCAGCACGAACACCGACCGCTCCAGCGGGCTGAGCCGCTCCAGGAGCAGCAGCGCCGCCACCGACAGCGACTCGGCGAGCTCCACCGCGCGCGCCGGATCCTCGTACGGGTCGTCGAGCAGCGGCTCGGGCAGCCACGTCCCCGGGTACGCCTCACGACGGACCCGGGCGGAACGCAGCACGTCGATCGAGATACGGGTCACCGTCGTCGACAGGTAGGCCTTGAGCGAGACCGGCCGGACGGACGAGGCGGCGTAGCGCAGCCACGTCTCCTGCACCGCGTCCTCCGCCTCGCCGACGCTGCCCAGCATGCGGTACGCGATCGAGAACAGCAGTGGCCGCAGTTCCTCGAACTCCTCGGCTCCGTCCACCCTTTGATCCCCCTGATCACCCCGTGTGCGAGCACCGGAGAGGATCATGGCATCCGCGGCGCCGGCCTGGGGCGTTTCGCGGAATCCGGTGCGCGCCGTCGCGCCCTCGCGGCCACTGTCCTGCTCGGCGCCGGCCCGGCGATGTCACAGGCCGCGCCGGTGCCTCGTCCCGTGTCCGGAAGTACCCACCCCAAGGAGTCGCCGACGAACACCGCGCCGTGGATCACCCAGCCCCTCCCTCCGCCTCACCGACAGAAAGCCCACTGCCATGAACGTCCTGCGGTACGTGTTCCTCGTCTTCCACCTCTTCGGATTCGCCGCGATCCTGGGGGGCATCTTCTACCAGCTGCGCGGCAAGGACCCGGTGACCGGCGGATACATGGTGACCAGTGCGGTCGTGCAACTGGTCACCGGCGCGGGCCTCATCGGGACCCGCCTGGCGCTCGACCTGCCGGTGCCGCACGCGAAGATGGCCGTGAAGCTCGCCCTCGACGTCCTGGTGGCGCTGATCGCGCTGCTCGGGATGCGCAACAGAGCCGCCTGGGCCTTCTACGCCGTGGCCACGACGACGGCGGCCGCGGTGGTCGTGGCGGTCGCCTGGGCGTAGGGGCGCGCGCACCGCGTCCCGCCTGTCGACGGACGCCGGGGCCCGGTCGCCCTCAGGCCCGGCGCCCGCAGGTCG
>NZ_WWIA01000807.1 GCF_009870065.1 Streptomyces sp. SID5785
TCTCGCCGAACGTCCCGACCGACCCCCGAACAACCCCGACCGACAGCAGTCCATACACAGGAGAAACACCGTCATGAGCACACAGAAGGTCGTCATCATCACCGGCGCCTCCCAGGGCATCGGCGCGGGCCTCGTCGAGGCCTACCGCCGCCTCGGATACGCGGTCGTGGCCAACTCCCGTTCCATCAAGCCCAGCGACGACCCCAGCGTCATCGCCGTGGCCGGCGACATCGCCGACCCGGGCACCGCCGAGGCCCTCGTCTCCACCGCGCTGGAGCGCTTCGGCCGCATCGACTCCCTGGTCAACAACGCCGGGATCTTCACCGCCAAGCCCTTCACCGACTTCACCGCACAGGATTACCAGGACAACATCGACATCAACATCGGCGGGTTCTTCCACCTCACCCAGCGCGTCATCACCCGACTCCTCGAGCAGGGTGACGGCGGACACATCGTCAACGTCACCACCACACTGGTCGAGTCGGCCAACTCCGGCATCCCCTCCGTACTGGCCTCCGTCACTAAGGGCGGTCTGGCCGCCGCCACCAAGTCGCTGGCCATCGAGTACGCCGAGCGCGGCATCCGTGTCAACGCCGTCTCCCCCGGCTTCATCGACACCCCGATCCAGGGCGGTGCCAGCCCTGAGCAGCTCGCCCAGCTCCACCCCAACAAGCGGACCGGCACCGTCGACGACATCGCCAAGGGCGTCGTCTACCTCGAGCAGTCACCCCTGGTCACCGGCGAGTTCCTCCACATCGACGGCGGCCTCAGCGCCGGCCGCTGAACCTCTGCCCGCACAAGGAACAACCATGGCAAGCACACCCCGAGAGACACCCGACGAAGTGGTCCTCGCACAGGTCCTCGACGTCTGGAAGCACGGCATCGACGTCCACGACACCGCCGAGATCAGCTCGGTGTTCGCCGACGACGTCCTGTTCCAGGGCGGTAAGCCCTCCCCCACGCGGGGACGGGCGTCCGTGGCCGCCTATTACGACCCCGACCCCTTGATCGGAGTCGAGTACGAGCTCATCGACGCCCGCCGCTCCTCGGAGCATGTGATCGTCGGGTACTCCGCCGCCCACTTCGCGTTCCCAGACGGGGCCCCCACCGTCCACCGCCACCTGACGACGGTCCTCGAACGCACCGGCGACGACTGGCTCATCGGCCACTACCACGTGTCACTCGTCCCGGCCGCCCACTGAAGGAGAGATCCGCAGTGGCCAGCCCTCACGTGGTGGCCACTGCCCGGGCATCACTCCCTGCTGGACCGATGGGGCGAGGGCGGCAACGCCCACGACGGGATCCGATCGACGGAACTTGAACGACGGAACCCGATCGTCGGTCCAGCCGTCGTCCTGGGTGCCGCCATCGCCTCATCCGCCCGAATCGGGCCGCGCCGATCGGCCCCTGAACACCCCGACCGCAAACCGAGCCCCAGCCACGGGACACGCCCGGCTCGTGTCCCGATCCGATTCAACCCATCGTGAGGTACAACGTGGCCGTCCTTCCCGACCAGTTCCCCGTACTTGCCCTCGGCGGACCGACCGCGCTCTTCGAGTACGGCGGCCTGACCTTCCTGACCGACCCGACGTTCGATGCTCCGGGCGACTACCCGCGCGGTGACGGCCGGGTCCTGACCAAAACCTCGCCCTCCACCGTCCCCTCGACCGGGATCGGCACCATCGACGCGGTCCTGCTCTCACACGACGAGCACCCCGACAACCTCGACGCCTCGGGACGGAGCCTGCTCGCTGACGTGCCGCTGACCCTGACCACACCAGGAGGCAGCCAGCGCCTGAGCGGGCAACTCGGGACGAAGGTCAAAGGGTTGACCGACTGGGAGTCCTTCGAACTGCCCAGTCCCCAGACAGGCACGGTCACCGTGACGGGTGTGCCTGCGATCCACGGCCCGGGAACTCGTGCAGAAGTGGAGCCGGTCACGGGCCAGGTCGTCGGCTTCGTTCTCACGGGCAACGGCCTGCCCACCGTCTACATCAGCGGCGACAACGCATCCCTCACGGCGGTCAAGGAGGTCTTCGACCGCTTCGGCCCCGTCGACACCGCCATCCTCTTCGCCGGCGCTCCGCGCTTCCCCGCCCTCTTCGACAACCAGCTCATCGTGCTGGACAGCACGATGGCTGTCGAAGCCACCCGAATGCTGGACGCGCAGCGCGTGGTGCCCGTCCACTACGACGGATGGGCCCACTTCACGGAAGGGCGAGGCGAGTTGGAGCACGCCTTCGACGCCGCCGGACTGTCGGCCCGCCTGGACTGGGGAGGGCGCGCCTGAACGCCCGGCGCGCCGGGCGCGGTCGGGCCCGGGCACGGGCACGGCCCGGGACCGGCCCGGGACCGCCCCGATGCGGTGGCCGGTCAGGCGTTCCCGGGGTCGGGCGAGGTGACCCATTCGACGAACTGGACGATCACCCCGTTGGGGTCGGTGACCTGGAAGAGGCGTTCGCCCCACTGCTCCGTGCGCAGCGGCATGGTGATCTCGACGTTCTCGGTGCGCAGCCGCTTCTCCTCCTGAGCGATGTCGGTGGTGGTGAAGGCGAGGATCAGGCCGGAGGCGTGCTGGTCACGCTGGTCGGCCGGCAGCACCTCGGTGCCGCGAGCAAGCAGGACGATGTCCATCGCGGCGTCGTCGCGCGACAGGGAGGCGAACCCCTCGGCGGCGGCCTGCTCCACATAGCCGAGGTGTGTGGTGAAGAAGCGTTGTGACGCGGCGACATCATCGACGGTGAGCGAGACGGTGGACGCGGTGATCTGCAAGGTGGTTCCCCTCAGTGGGCTACTCGGGACATGGAGCGAGGAATGCCGGGCGCGGTCAGGTGAGTACCCCTGCGCGGCGCGGCGGATCGCAGGCGGGCGGGCGGGTGAACTCGCCGGTGGTGGTGCGGAGTCTGGGCGCGATTGTCACGCTCGGTCAGAGCAGGTCGTAACACGACGGGCGCGACCCGAAGGGCGACGGGAGCAGGATCCGAGCACCGGAACTTCCGCCCTTCCCTCGACGGCAAACTTATGACGGGTGTAAATTTAGGCCGAAGCACCTAAGGGTGTCAACGTAAACATACGACGAGGGTAAGATTTCCTCATGCCTACCGATGTCGCCTCGTCCGCACCCCCCGCCGGCCTGCGTGAATCCAAGAAGCAGGAGACGCGTCAGCTCATCTCCGACGTCGCCACCCGCCTGTTCCTCGCCCAGGGTTTCGAGCAGACCACCATCGCCGAGATCGCCACCGCCGCACGAGTGGCCAAGAAGACGGTCACCAACTACTTCCCTCGCAAGGAGGATCTGGCCCTGGACCACCAGGACGACTTCGTCGCCACGCTGGCCGAGACGGTGATCAGCCGCCGGAGCGGCGATTCGGCGCTGGCCGCCCTCCATCGGGCCTTCACCGAAGCAGCTGCGAACACCGACCCGGTCGCCGGGTTCTCCGGCTCCGACTTCGCCCGCATGGTATCCGGCAGTCCCGCCCTGTCCGCGCGACTGCGCGACCTGCACGACCTGCGAGAGGCCGCCCTGGCCGACGCCTTGGCCGACGCCACCGGCGCACCGCACGGCGACATCACCGCGCGCACCGCCGCCGCGCTCCTCGGCGCGGTACACCGCACCCTGTTCCACCGCATCCAGGAGCTCACCCTCACCGGCCAGGACAACTCCCGGATCGCCGCCACTGTCACCGCGGAGGCGAACGACGCCTTCGGTCTGCTGGCGCCGTCGCTCGCCGACTACGCCACAGCGTGATCCGGGCGGCAAACACGCGACGGGCATCGACAGGCGTCGACGGCAGACGACGTGCCCGCCGCGCGGTCCGGTCTCACTTCCGCCAGAACAGGTGGTGCGTCACACCGCTCGGGCTGGGCACGACGTCCTGGTGGAACCGGTCGAGCAGCTCGTCAGGGGAATCCCACAGCCGGGCCCCGGAACCGAGCTTCGTCGGTGCGACCGCCACGTGCAGCGTGTCGAGGAGGTCGGCCTCCAGGAACTGCCGGATGACCGTCGCCCCACCGCCGAGCCGGACGTCCTTGCCCCGCGCCGCCTCCTTCGCCTGTGCGAGCACCGCGGCAGGGTCGCCGTCGACGAAGTGGAACGTGGTGTCGGAGAGCGTGAACGACGGGCGCGTGTGGTGCGTCATGACGAAGACCGGCGTGTGGAACGGGGGCTCGTCACCCCACCAGCCCTGCCATTCGTGGTCCTGCCAGGGCCCGCGTTGCGGACCGAACTTGTTGCGGCCCATGATCTCGGCGCCGATGTTGCGGGCGTAGTCCCGTGTGAAGTAGTCGTCCAGACCACGGCTGCCCGGTGCGGCGCGGCTGATGGGCGGGTGATCGGTGGCAAAGGCCCAGGCGAGCAGGCTCCCCGGATCGGCATGCCCGAAGGGCTGCTCGAGGCTCTGCCCCTCGCCGGCGCCGAACCCGTCGCTCGAGACGGTGAAGTTCTGGACCCGCAGCAGCTGGCTCATGTCTCTCCCTGTGCTTCGCACTCTCCGGCCACACGACGCACGGTAGACCAGCCGCTCCCGCAAAACTCATCGGACGGACCGGAGCGTCACCCGGATCCGGAGGGCGGGGACGCCTGCTTCTCGGCGCCGCCACTGCCGCACCGGTGTGAGCCCCACCACAGCCCAAGTACCAGTAACTTAGGTAAGCCTAAGCTAAGTTATCGGTGAGTGCTCGTCCATCACACCGACCTCCAGGAGGCTGACGCAGCATGCCCTCAGCACGACGCACCTCACTCCGCGTACTGGCGACCGTCGTCGCTCTCGGCGCGGGCAGCACGCTCGCCCTGCACGGCGCCGCCGCCGCGGACGCCGCGTCGAGAGCCCGTCCCGTGGCGTCCGCACCGATCGCCAAGGGCCTCTACCAGTCGTCGTACTCGGAGCGGAACCACGCTCTGTGGGCCACGACCGCCGTGGGCCGCCCGCCGGTGACCACGTCCAGCCTCGTGAAGCTCGACCCCAGGACCCTCGAGGTCGAGGCCACGTACACGCCGCCCGTGACCGACGCGGCCACCGGCGCCGTGGAAGCCGTCTACGGAGTCGCCGTGGACGACGAGCACAACACGGTCTGGACGACGAACACCCGCAACGACTCGGTGGCGGTCTACAGCCAGAAGACCGGCAAACACCTCGCCACCCTCCCCGGTGTCGCCCACGCCCGTGAGGTCGTCGTGGACGACCTGCACAACACCGCCTGGGCGAGCGGCTTCGGAGACGGAAGCATCATCGGCTTCGACACCAAGACGTTCAAGGTGAAGAAGCGGGTCACCGTCCCGGACAGCGCACCCACCGGACTCGCCGTCAACCGTCTGACGGGCACGGTCTACGCCGCAGACCTCGACAACGACCGGATCATCGCCGTCTCCCCTCGTGCGGGGTCGCCCCGCCTCATCCCGACGGGCGACGGGCCCATCTCCGTCGCACTGTCGCGTTCCGGGCTGACCGCCTACACCGCCGACCAGGCGGGCGGCACCGTCTCCGAGGTCAACCTGCGCACAGGGAAGGTCACCGGGTCCGTCCCCACCGGCGCAGGTCCCCTCTCCGTCGCCGCCGACCCTCGCTCCGGCAGGGTCCTCGTGGCTAACCGCGACGCCGCCACGGTGAGCGTGGTCGACCCTCGGACGGACAAGGTCGTCAGGACCGTCCCCACCGGCCCCAACCCGAACCACGTGGAGATCGCCGACGGCTTCGCCTACGTCACGGAGAAGTCCGCCGCAGGCGCCGACGGCGAGGATGTCATCCGCCGCATCCCCACGCGCGGATAGTCGCCCCCGGGCGACCCACGACACTCACAGACCGGCCCCGTCCGCGCCACGGACGGGGCCGGTGCCGTCGTGCGCTCTGTGCTATCCAGGGGCGATGACGACCGATCCGCCCCCGTCCGGCAGGCCGTTCGACGCGGTGCTCTGCGATCTCGACAACGTGATCCGGTTCTACGACATGAGCCGCGTGAGCGAACTCGAGCGGCGGGCCGGACTGGCGGAGGGGACGACGGCGCGCGTCGCCTACGCGCCGGAGGTCGACCTGCCTCTGCTCCTCGGACGGATCACCACACAGGTGTGGACAGAGTCCATCGAGCACGGGCTGATGCGTGACGTCTCGCCGTCACAGGCCCGGGAGCTGGCGACGGCCTTCGCCCGCGCGCCGTTCCGGGTGGACGACGACGTGGTCGCGTTGCTGACCCGGGCCAGGGGTCACGTGCCGTTGGTGCTGGTCACCAATGCGACCCTGGACCTGGAGCGCGACCTCGAGTCGCTGGGACTGTCCGAACTCGCCGATCACGTGGTGAGCAGTGCCCGGGTCGGCGTGGCCAAGCCCGACCCCGCGATCTACGGGATCGCGGTCGAGCGGGCGGGAACGGTCGCCGCTCGATGCCTGTTCGTGGACGACCGGCGGGAGAACGTGGAGGCGGCGGCCGCGTTGGGAATGACCGGCGTGCACTACGGACATCCCGGAGACCTTCGCGAGGCGTTGTCCGCGGTGCTGAGCGACTGAGAGGACGGCCGGTCCTGTCGCTGGCGTCCCCCGGCACGCGGCCGTACACCGCCCGCCCGTCGGGACCGGTCAGCAGCGGGTGAAGTCGGTGCGCGCGGTCCGCTGCCAGGTCGGTGCCGGGTTCCACGGGGAGGTCCCGCCCTGGTCCACCGTGATCCCGCCTCGGTCCTGCGTTCCCGGGTGGAGGCCGGTCGCGCCGTCGCCGGCCGACTGTTCGAGACGCAGACGCTGCTTCCCCGCGGCGTCGGCCCGGGTGGCCGTTCCGCCCTCGACGAAGGACTGGCTGCTCATCCTCACCGGTCCCGTGCGGTCGGAGGTGAGGTCGTGGGACAGGGGTCCGTAGTGCACTTCGTGGACCGCCAAGGCGTCGTTGGGCATGTCGCCGTCGTCCGGCTGGGAGCGGAACAGTGCCATGTCGAGCCGGTGGTCGCCGTCCCAGTCGCCGAACACGGCACGGACCTGGAGGCCGGAGTGCAGGACGTCCTTCGTGCGCTGCCACCGGCTCAGCGCGTCCTTGGGCACGGCCGTGTCGCCGTCGGCGAACCGCACCGTGTAACGGCCCCGCCCCCAGGCGCCGTCGACCGTGTCGGTCCGTCCGTCGCCGTCGATGTCGGCGCGCACGGTGTTCTCGTCGCTCACGCAGATGCGCTGCGGGTCAGCGCCGTAGGGTCCCTGAGGGCGCGTCACGTGGTCGTAGGCGAAGGCGACGCAGAACACGGCGATCACGGCGACTCCGGTCCGCGCCGCCGTGCGGAGCCGACGGTCGCGCCGTGTGCGCGCTCGCGGCAGATCCTCGGTCACGGTGCGGCGGTCCGGTGGGGCGGGCTGAGTCATTTTCCGACCCTACGCAGCAGAGATAACGGTCGAGGAACGCGCCGGTCCGCGACATGTCTCAAGCGCGGGTGGCGCCGGTGACGGGCGCTGTGGCCACGCGCGGGCCGGTCCGCGTCCGCGCTCAGGAGCGGGGCCAGGGGTTGCCCGTGAGGCGCTCGATGCTGGCGTTGAAGCGGCGGAGGTAGTCCGCGAAGGCCTCGACCTCGCCGGCCGGCCAGTCCTCGAAGACGCGGTCGAGGTGTCCGACCTGTGTCTCGCGCTGTTCGGCGAGCTTGCGGTTCCCTCGCCCCGTCAGCCGGAACTTGCGGGCCATGCCGCCCTCGGGGTCGGCGATCCGCTCGAGCAGGCCGGCCCGCACGGCCTGGGCCGTCTGCCGGTTGAGGGTGGAGGCGTCGAGCTGGAACGCCTCGCTGAGCTGTCCGATCGACATCGGGCCCTCGATCTGGATGCGGCTCAGCAGGATGTAGGTGCTGCGCTCCATGGCGCCTGCCTCGCGATGCGCGGTCATGTTCATCTGATGCCGTCCGAGGACCATGTGCTCGAACTCCACCAGGTGTGACGGCCTGCCCATGGCGCCTCCTCGCTGTACCCGTCCTCAAGGTGCAACCTACACGATGTGTGGTGGATGCATATCGTGTGTACGATGCACATCGCTGACCTGAAGAGATTTCGAGGAGTCACCTATGGAAGCCCCACCGCACAGCACCCGGACCGGACCGGTCGTCGCCGTCCTGGCGCTCGCCGGAACCGTCGCCGCGATCATGCAGACCCTGGTGACTCCGCTCATCGCCGAACTGCCCCAGATCCTCGGCACGTCGTCGTCGAACGCCGCCTGGGTGATCACCGTGACGCTGCTGGTCGCCGGTGTCTGCGTCCCGGTGACCGGCCGCCTCGGCGACCTCGTCGGCAAGCGGCGCATGATGCTCGTGTGCACGGTGCCCCTCGTCATCGGCTCGGTGATATGCGCCCTGTCCACGTCCGTCGTCCCGATGATCATCGGTCGCGGTCTGCAGGGCATGGGGATGGGCATGGTCCCGCTCGGGATCGCCCTGCTGCGTGATGTCGTCCCGGCCGAGCGGCTCAGCAGCTCCATCGCGCTGGTCAGCGCCTCCATGGGTATCGGTGGCGCGATCGGCCTGCCGCTGGCCGCCGCGGTCGCGCAGTACGCCGACTGGCAGGTGCTGTTCTGGGGCTCGGCCGGTCTGGCGCTGGTCATCGGCGCGCTGATCTTCGCGATCGTGCCGGACGTGCCGGCCGGGGCCAAGGGGCAGCGCTTCGACGTGCCCGGCTCGCTCGGTCTCGCCGTCGGCCTGGTCGCGATGCTCCTCGCGATCTCCAAGGGCGCCGACTGGGGCTGGGGTTCCGCGACCACGCTGGGTCTGTTCGCGCTGGCCGTCGTGGCGCTGGCGGCCTGGGGGTTCTGGGAGCTGCGCACGCGCGACCCGCTGATCGACCTGCGGACCACCGCGCGCCCCCGCGTCCTGATCACGAACCTCGCGTCCATCCTCGTCGGCGTCGGCATGTACGCGTTCATGCTGATCGCGCCGCAGGTCCTGCAGTTCCCGGAGGCCACCGGCTTCGGCCTGGGGCAGTCCATGCTCGCGGCCGGTCTGTGGATCGCACCCGGCGGCATCATGATGATGATCATCTCGCCGCTCAGCGGAAAGCTGATCAACTCCCGGGGCCCCAAGACCGCCCTCGTCCTCGGCGCCGTCGTGATCGCCCTCGGCTACGCTGCCGCCCTGCCCCTCATGGGATCCGCCTGGGGCGTCATGGTGGCGGGCATCATCATCAACAGCGGTGTCGCACTGGCCTACGGATCCATGCCGGCGCTCATCATGAGTTCGGTCCCGCTGAGCGAGACCGCCGCCGCGAACGGCTTCAACGCCCTCATGCGCTCGCTCGGCACCACGATCGGTTCCGCGGTGATCGGGGTCATCCTGGCCCAGATGACCGTGAACCTGGGCGGCCACACCATCGCCTCCGAGGACGGATTCCGCACCGGCCTCCTGATCGGCTGCGGTGTCGCGCTGCTTTCCGCGGTCGTCGCCCTGTTCATCCCGGCACTGCGCAAGGCCGACGCCGACGAGGGCGGGGAACTGCAGCCTGCGGGCACCGACCCGGCACCGGCCCGCGCCTGAGCGCCGCTCCCCCGCCGACAGCCGCGGGAATCGGTCCCGGCCAGGCGCACAGGCCGGGACCGAGGTGTCCGCGCTCAGCCCTGCCGCGGGCGTGGCGCGCGCCGCGGAGTACCGTCCGACCCCGATGTGATCATGTTTCAGGGCCGCGCCGATGACGTCATCGCTTCGTCACTGCGCTTCCCCCGGCTCCACCGGATCAGGCAGGCTCAAGATCGACCAAGAGCACAGTGCGGCAGGTCCCACCGACCGGCCGCAGATCCGCACCAGCGACCGGGGGAACCACCTATGCTCCGCAGCCACCGCAGGACCGTCCTCGCCGCCGCCGCTCTGGCGGCCACGACCCTGCTGCTGACGGGATGTCAGGACGGCGCCGACGCACGCGACTCCGCGCGTCCGGAGTCCCCGTCGGCAACGGCCTCGTCCGCCGCAGCCGGCGCCGACGGGTCATCCGACAGCACCGGCAGCCCGGACTCCGGGGCGCAGCCGGGCGACGGCTCGGGCAGCGGGGCGAAGGGCACGGGCGTGACCGGCACGTGGTTCGGGAACGTCTCGTACCTCGCCCCCGGCAAGTACACCGTCAGCGACATGAAGGGCACCGAGCAGGCGTTCTTCACCTCGACCGACACCGACATCGAGGGAGCCGGTGTGATCTGCGGTGACGCCGACGGCCAGGCCGCGACCCGGTGCGACGAGGACCAGCTCGCGGCCGCGTCGAAGAAGGGCGTCTCCGCGACCGTCAAGCTCAAGAACGGCATCGCGGTCAGCATCGTCGAGGACCACGCGGGCGGCGGCGGCAGCGACGACGGCCCGAACACCGGCAAGGTGAACGGCACCCGGTCCGGCGAGCTCGGCTACCTGGCGCCGGGCAAGTACACCCTGAAGGACAGCGACGGAGCCACGACGTCGTTCTACAGCGCCACCGCCACGACCATCAACGGTGACGGCTGGATCTGCGGCGAGGCCGGCGGCGACCTCACCCGCTGCACCGAGGGCGACCTCGAGGCCGCGGCAAAGAAGGGCGGCGTCCGTGTGGTCGTCGAGCTCGACAACGGCGCCGCCGTCACCATCGACGAGGAGCACAACTGAGCCCGACGGGGTCAACGCGTCGCGGTCCGGGCCTCCTCCTGTTCGTCGAAGGCCTCGCGGGCGCGCTCGATGGCGCGCATGTTGTGTGAGGTCCAGGCCAGCAGCACGTCGACGGGATGCCGCAGGGTCTTGCCGAGCGGCGTGATCCGGTACTGGACCGCCACGGGGCGGGTTGACATGACCCGGCGCTCGATCACGCCGTTGCGTTCCAGGCGCCGGAGCGTCGCCGTCAGCGACTTCTGTGTGACCTGAGGAATGGCTCGGCGCAGTTCGTTGAAGCGGCACGGGCGCTCGCACAGTTCGCTGAGGACGCCGAGCGACCACTTGTCGAGGATCTGGTCGAGCAGCTCGCGGTGCGGGGCGTCGATACGGACGTCGTCGGCGGTGTCCATGGCGAAACCTGGTTTCGTTGAAGTGTCCTTCTGCCTCTAGGTAGCTTCACGATACCGAGGACGCAGAGCCAAGGAGACAGGCCCATGACTGTTCAGCACTTCACCCCGCCCGGCATGCTCCAGCCGGTCCCCTACCATCACGTCGCCGTGGGAACCGGCACGAGGCACGTGTACGTCAGCGGTCAGGTCGCACGCCGGGCCGACGGGACCCCTGTCGCTCCCGGCGATCTCGCCGGGCAGGTGGCCCAGGCGTTGCGCAACACGGGCATCGGCCTGGCGGGCGCGGGCGCGACGTTCTCGGACGTACTGCGCCTGACCTTCTACGTGACCCGGTGGGCACCCGAGAAGATCGGCGACTTCATGGCCGGGGTCGAGGCCGTCGCCGAGGAGATCGGGCTCCCGACGCCGCTGCCGCCGTCCTCTCTCATCGGCGTCGACCACCTCTTCGCACCGGATGTCCTCGTCGAGGTCGAGGCGACAGCACTCCTGCCCTGACTCCCGACGAACGGACGGGCGAGGAGCGGAGGGACGGCGGCGGGCGCCTGGGCGCGGCAGGGCCAGAGGGTCGCGCGTCACGAGACCGATCCGTACGGCCCGAGGAAGCGCGGCGCTCCCTCGTCGATCCGGTAGAGGTAGAGCCCTGTCTCGTAGCGCACTTGGTGGGTCTTGTAGAAGGAGAGCCGTCGTGTGATGCCCTGGTAGTCGCTCTCGAGCATCCGCTGCGCGATGCCCGCGCGGACGTCGTCACTGGCGCTGGTGGACCCGGCTGCCGCGGCGATCAGTCCCACCGCGTCGTAGGCCTCTGCGGCCCAGGTGGCGGGTGCGGTGCCGAAACGCCGGTGGTGCTCCGTGGTGAAGGCCCGCGCGGCGGGCAGCTCCGCCGGGTCGGCGTACGGCTCGGCGAAGACCCAGCCGTCGGCCGCCTCTTCTGCGTCGCGGAGGAAGCCGGGAGCGAGCGCCGGGCCGGTGGCCAGGCCCGTGCCGGTGAATCCGGCGCTGCGCAGGGCGCGGGCGCATCGGGCGCCCCGGGACGGGGACGCTCCGGCGTAGACGACCGAGGCCGCCCGGTCGTTGACCGCGGCGCGGGCCACGGGTGCGAAGGTGTCCGTGTCGGCCGGGACGGTGTGCACGGTGACCTCGGTGCCCTCGATCGGGACGTCCTTGATGGCGTTCGTGATCGCCCAGGCGGCGTCGGGGGTCGCACGGTCCTCGACGATGACGACGCGTGCGGAGCGTCGCACGTGGGCGAGGTAGTGGATCAGGGCGGTGGGCAGGGAGCTGTCGGACGGTCGGATCACGCACAGGGACTCGGTGGCGGACCGGTCGGCGGTGGTGGATCCGGCTGCGACCACGACCTGGGCGAGGTCGGCCTTCTCGTAGCGGTCGACGACTGCCCCGGGGACGACGTCCCCGGTGGGGCCGATCACGGCGAGCAGTCCGTCGGCGGTGGCCAGTCGATCGGCGACGGAGAGGGCCCGCGTGGCGTCGCCGCCGTCGTCCTCTGTGCGCAGGGCGAGCGCGAACAGCTTGTTCTTCCGGGAGTTGTGCCGGTCGACGGCGAGTCGGACGCCGCGTTGATGGGCGCGGCCGACGGTCCGGCCGGGTCCGGTGAGGTCCGCGTGCAGGCCGATCGTGTAGGTGGGGACGGGGCGTTGGGTCGCGGTGCCGGCGGTGTCACGGCGGCTCAGCCAGGCAGCCGCGCCACCGGCGACGAGCACCCCGCCGACGGCCCCCGCGGTGAGCAGCCGGCGGCGGGAGAGGCCCGAGGTACCTGGGGTGCCCGAGGTGCCCGAGGTTCCGGCGGTGCCTGAGGTTCCGGTGGTGTCGACCGTGGTCGGCGGGTCCGGGTCCGGGAGCGCGAGGACGGCGGCGGAGCGTTCGGCGACCGCGGCGCGCAGGCCGGGCAGGTCCCATCGGTTGTCGTCGGAGGTCAGCTGCCGTGTGACGTGCTCGGCGGCGGGCCGCTCGGCCGGGTCCTTGCTGAGGCAGGCCGTGACCAGGGGCAGCAGTTGGGCCGGGAGGCCCGTCAGGTCGGGCTCTTCGTGCACGGTCCGGAAGAGGACCGCGGCGGCGGTGCCGTCGCCGAACGGGCGTCGCCCGGTGGCGGCGTGGACGAGGACGCAGCCGAGTGAGAAGACGTCGCAGGAGGGGCCCAGCGGCCCGGCCGATGCCTGTTCCGGAGCGAGATAGCCCGGGGTGCCGATCACCGCGTCGGTGGCGGTGAGCGCGGTCGCGCCCTGGTGGCGGGCGATGCCGAAGTCGATCAGCCGGGGGCCGTCCAGGGCGAGGAGCACGTTCGCGGGTTTGACGTCGCGGTGGATCAGGCCCGCCTCGTGCAGGGCGGCGAGGGCGGCGGAGAGCCGGCAGCCGAGCGTCCTGACCGCTTCCGGCGGCAGTGGCCCCTGGCGCTGGACGGTCTCGGCCAGCGACGGGCCGGGGACGAAGGCGGTGGCGAGCCAGGGTTCGTCGGCCTCGGTGTCCGCGTCGAGGACGGGGACGGCCCACGCGCCGGTGACCCGGCTCGCGGCCTGCGCCTCGCGTCGGAACCGGGCCCGGTAGCCGGGGTCGGCGGCGCTCTGCGCGCGGATCACCTTGACCGCGGCGAGCGTTCCGCCCGGTGTGCGGGCCAGGTACACGACGCCCATTCCGCCGGCGCCGATGCGGGCGAGGGTGCGGTAGCCGCCGATGGAGCGCGGGTCGTCGGGGACCAGGGGGCGCACGGCCGCTCACGCCGTGTTCTTCGGCGCGGCGCCGAGGTACTGGTATCGCCCGTTCCGGACGCCGTAGAGGTGGGCGTCGGCGCCCTTGAGGCGGTGGTTCTTGTCGAAGGAGTAGGTCCGGGACACGCCGCGGAACGAGGAGGCGCCGATCTTCGTCACGAGTGCGGACCGGGCCGGGCGGCGTGGATGCGTCTGACCGGCGGTGAGTGAGGTGAGGGCCGCGGTCACGAGGCGCGCGGCGTCGTACGCCTCGGCGGCCCAGTGGGCGGGGTCGCTGCCGTAGGCGGACCGGTGGGCCGCGGTGAACTCCTTGGCGGCGGGCGCCGCCGGGTCGGTGTAGGGGGCGGTGAACTCCCAGGATTCGGCGGCCTTTCCTGCCCCTTCGAGGAAGGACGGTGTCATGGCCGGGTGCATGGCCATGCGGGGGCCGTCGAAGGACGTGGCGGCCAGGGCACGTGCGGCGCGTACGGCGCCGGCCGCGTCACCCGCGTAGAAGATGGCGTCACTGTCGTGCGCGAGCATGTCCTGTACGACGGATGCGAGGTCCCGGGTGCCGGCCGGGACCACCCTCGGGTAGGTCGTCCCGGTGGTGCGCTGCGTCGTCTGAAGGTTCGTCAGGTAGCCCACCTGGTAAGCGGACGAGCCGCCTGCGCGGTCCAGCAGCACCCCGAGCCGTTCGACGTCGGGGCGCAGCACCAGCCGGTTGATGATCGGCTCGGACAGCGCGGCGTCCGAGGGGGACGCCTGGAAGAAGGACTTCTGCGAGCGGGCCGCGTAGGCGATCTGGAGCGAGGAGACCGTGAGGAGCGGCAGCATCGCCTCGCTGCAGGCGCTGATGGCGGCCTCGGTGGCCGCGTCGCCGGTGGGTCCCACGACGGCCAGGACGTCCGTGTCCCGGGCGAACTGTTCGGCGACGCGCGCCGCGCGCGTGGCGTCGCCTCGGTCGTCGCGTGCCTTGACCACCAGGGTGAAGGGGCGGTCGGGGCGCGCGTTGAAGCGCTTGACGGCCAGTCGCACGCCGCGCTCCTGGGCCCGGCCGACGGCGCTCTGCGGACCCGACAGGTCCGCCTGTACGCCGATGGCCCAGGCCGGCTCCTCCGGCGCGCCCGAGCCTTCGGAGCCGTCGTCGCCCAGGAGTTCGCGTACGGCGAAGGCACCGCCCACGGCGACCACGGCGGCGGCCCCGGCTCCCGCGAGCAGCAGTCGGCGGCGTCCCGGGCGGGGCGGCGGCGCGGCCGGGTCGTCGGCAGCCGTGGGATCGATGCCGGGCAGGTCGAGCAGGGCTGCAGAACGGTCGGCGATCAATGCGACGACGTCGTCCGGCAGCCAGTCGACGGTGCGGTCCGGGACGTCCTCGGTGATCAGGCGGTCGAGTTCGGCCGCCGTGGGCCGCTGCCCGGGGGTCTTGTCCAGCATCCCGCCCAGGAGCGAGCGAAGGTCGGGGTCGTCGATCCCGTCGAGGTCCGGTGCATCGTGCACGGTCCGGTACAGGAGCGCCTGGGGCGCTCCGCTGCCGAACGGCGGCCGTCCGGTCGCGGCGTACGCCAGCAGGCACCCCAGGGAGAAGACATCGCTGGACGGCCCGGCATCGGCGTGTCCGGAAGCCTGTTCCGGCGACAGGAAGCCGGGCGTGCCCACGACGAGGCCGGGGCCGGTGAGGGCCGTGGCGTCGGCGGAACGGGCGATCCCGAAGTCGATCAGGCGCGGACCGTCGGCCGTGAGCAGGACGTTGCCGGGCTTGACGTCGCGATGGACGAGGCCTGCCGCGTGCACGGCGGCCAGCGCGCGGGCCAGGAGACGGCCGAGCACCCGGACGCTGCGGGCCGGCCACGGGCCGCACCGGGCGACGGCTTCGGACAGGGCGGGGCCGGGCGCGAACTCCGTGGCCAGCCAGGGCCGTTCGCTCTCCGTCTCGGCGCCGGTGACTGTCACCGCCCATCGGTTGTCGACACGGCGGGCCGCCTCCACCTCGCGGCGGAACCGGAGCCGGAAGTCCTCGTCCTCGGCGAATTCCGGCAGGATCACCTTGATCGCCGCCAGGGCGCCGCCGTCGGTGCGCCCGAGGTAGACGACTCCCATGCCGCCGGCGCCGAGGCGCCCGAGCAGCCGGTGTCCGCCGATGCGTGCGGGATCGGTGGAGCGCAACTGGTCCATCACGGTCTGCGCCGCCTCAGCTCTTCTTCTCGGTTACCGATGCGAGCCGCACCAGCATGGCGGCCTGGGCCCGGGTGGTGAGCTCGTCGAGTTCCGCCTCACTCCGGCCCTTGGCCCCCTTGCCGGTCACCGCCACGGTGACCTGCAGACTCTGCGCCTGCTGCCAGGAGTACGGGTAGGTGCCGCCCAGTTCCGCACTCTGGAAGCTGCCGGACTCGACCAGGGAGTCCTCGGAGTTGTGCTGTCCGCTCTCGCCCTGGGCCAGGGACGCGGAGAACAAGGACCCGATCAGCTCGCCCTGGCGGAGCTGCTGCGTGGGACAGCGCATGGTCTCCTCCAGGGACTCCGCCATCTCCCACCGGGCATCCTCGCGGGTGCGGTGCACGGTGACGACGGCGGAGAGCCGGACCGGTCCCTTGCCGGAGGCGGCGGGCACCTCGAAGGAGCGCGTGCGCGTGGCCAGCACGCTCTTCGCGGGCTTCTGCTGCTGCCAGACGCAGTCGGCGTCGAGGACCGGCCAGGTGGCCGGGTCGCTCTCGTACGGACGGCGCTTGACGACGCCGGGACCGAAGGAGTCGGCGTCTGCGATGACCCGGTCGATGAGGTCCACGGCCGCGGCCCGGGTGGTGGGCAGGCGGGCCGGATCGGCGCCGGTCGAGCCGGTGCCCTCGTCCTCGGTGGCCCGAGGACTCGGACTGTGGGAGGTGGCGCTTCCCCTGTTCGCCGCCGGTCCCGGCGCATCGGTACCCGAACACGCCACGAGTGTGAGCGGGACCAGCACCGCGATCCCATGTTTGAGCCCTGGCCTCGTCCACGCCACGTACAGCCACCCCCGCCGTCTCCGACTCCCCGTCGATCCTATGGATCACAGCCGGACCGGGACAGGTCTGGTCTCCCTTTTGTGATCTGCCGGGGCGGCGGACTGCCCCGCACGACAGGGACGGAGGCGGCCGAGCGCGTGCCCACACCGATGCTGCTGCCGGTGCCGGGCGCGCAGTTTGGGCGAGGCGCGGGCGGCCGAGCGCAACCTGCGACTCGTCACCGACGCGCGCCGGCACGCGGGCATCGACTACTTCCCGGTCGCGGGCCGCTCCGTACAGCGGTTTGTCGTGGGTGTCCGGCTGACCGACCGGAAGGCGCTGCTGGGCGCCCTGCGCGAGCTGTACGCGGGCACCGCCCTGTACGTGGCCGAGCCGACGTCCGGCAACTGGCGCGGCCGGACATCGGAGCGAGGGAGGCGGGGCCGTTGGCGTCTCGGACTCGGACCGTTCGCACGGTGCGGGAGGTGAACCGTGCGCTTGCCGTTCCTCTCTCGCTCGGCGCACCGAAGCCCACCAGCTCCCCCCGCACGGATGACGGCGGATGGTTGGATGGCGTCATGTTGAACGCACAGCGAATCGGGACGGTGTCAAGGGAGTTCGAGGTCGGTGAGGACGGCCGGGCTCTGACCACCTTCGTGCAGTCGAGGTGGCGGACGTCAGGTCACTTCGAGCTCGACGGTCAGGGGTACGAAATCCGGGCCAGAGGCTTCGCGGGCAGGTACGAGCTGCTGTCCGCCGGCGGCACCGTGGTGGCTGCCGCGGACCACGTCGGCCGGCGTCACTGGAGTGTGCGGGCCGACGGGCGGGAGTACCGGTTCCACCGGGAGTCGCTCGGCGGTCGTGCCGTGTCCATGGTCGACAGCGACGACCGGGTGATCGGGTCGGTCACCGCCGGGCGGCGCGGTCAGGTGTCCGCCGACCTGCCCGGCATGGAGCTCCGGCTGCGCGTGTTCGTCGTCGGCGCCATGCTGCTGCAGCTGCGCCGGAAGAGGGCAGCGGCCGCGTCGGCGGCCTCGTCCGGCGGCTGACGCGGACGCAGAGGTTCCCGCGGGCGGGGAGCTCTGCCAGGTCCGGCGTGACCGCACAGCGCAGCTAGGTGACGGCGTCGGTGGTGGTGATGGCCGACAGGAACGCGGCTGCTGCCGGTGAGCGTCGCTGTCCGTTCCACGCGAGCCGTTCCTCGCGCACCGGGCCGTCCTGCAGTTCCACCGCCGCCAGGCCGTGGAGTCGCGGAGCGAGTCGTGACGGCAGCAGTGTGATGCCGAGGCCGCAGCGGACCAGGCCTGCGATGAACGTCAGGTCGTTGGCCTCGAACTCCACCGTGCGCCGCAAGCCCGCCGCGGCGAACGCCTCCTCCGCCTGGGCCCGCGCCGCGAGTCCCGCCGGAAAGTCCACGAAGGGCTCACCCGCGATCCGTTCGAGCGGCACGGGCCCGGCTCCCGGGGCGGCCAGCGGATGGTCCGGTGCCACGAAGGCCACGTGCCGGTCGACGGCGAGCGTGCGGGTGTCGAGCCCGGCCGCGGTGTCCGCCCGGAACGACGGCGGTACGCCGAGGAGGCCCAGGTCGAGCCGTCCGTCGCGCACGTGCCGGACCAGCGTGTCGCTGTTGCCGTGGATCAGCTTCATCGTGACCTGCGGATATCGGTCGTGGTAGCTCCGCATGAGGCTGGGCACGTCGACGGCGGTGATCGTCGCGATCGCGCCGATCGACAGGGTCCCCCTGACCTCCCCGGTCACCGCGGCGACCTCGGCCTGCGCCCGTTCGGTGGCCGCCAGCGCCTGGCGCGCCGCGGGCAGGAACGCCTCGCCTGCGGCGGTCAGCCGCACGCGGCGGCTGTTCCGTTCGAAGAGACGGGCTCCGAGTTCCTTCTCCAGCTTGGCGATCTGGTGGCTGAGCGCCGACTGCACCACCAGGCAGCGTTCGGCGGCCCGTGTGAAGCCCCCGGTCTCGGCGACGGCGACGACGTAGCGCAGTTGTTGCAGCTCCATGCGATCCATCGTGCAGCACGATCGATCGCATGACAAAGATGTGTTGGACTCATCATCCCTGGTCGGAGCAGGCTGTCGGCCATGACACAGACGGGACTTCACCACCTCTCCGGCGCCGCGCTCGCGGACGAGCGCACGACTCCGCGCCGGAGCCTGCTGCTCCTGATGGCCGTCGCCACCGGGCTGTCATGTGCGGGCAACTACGTCGCACAGCCGCTGCTCGACCTCGTCGCCCACGACCTCGGTCTCGGGGGCGCCTCGGCCGGGCTGGTCGTCACCGCGGCCCAGGCCGGTTACGCGCTCGGACTGATGCTGCTCATCCCTCTCGGCGACGTCCTCGACCGGCGCCGCCTCGCGGTGACCCTGTTCTCGGCCACCGCCGCCCTCCTGGCGGTGTCGGCCGTCGCCCCGAGCGGACCGGTCCTGCTGGTGAGCACGGTGCTGACCGGCGTGACCTCGGTGGGCGCCCAGGTCCTCGTCGCGCACGCCGCCGCCCTCGCCGGTGCCGCCACGCGCGGGCGCGCCGTCGCCACCGTCATGGCAGGCGTCCTGCTCGGCGGCCTCCTGGCCCGCACCGCGGCGGGCGGCCTCGCCGGGCTCGGCTCCTGGCGCACCCCGTACGCCGTCCTCGCCGTCCTCATGGCCGGTGCCGCCGTGACCCTGCACCGCGTCCTGCCCCGCCTGGCCGTCACGGCGGATCTGGCCTACGGGGCACTGCTGCGCTCCACCCTGGCCCTGCTGCGCGACGAACCCGCGCTGCGCCGGCGGGCCCTGCTCGGCGCCCTGTCCTTCGCCTCGTACAGCGTCCAGCTCACCTCTCTCACCTTCCTGCTGGCCCGCGCGCCGTACGGCTGGTCGACGGCCGGCATCGGCCTGTTCAGCCTGATCGGCGCGGTGGGTGTACTGACCATGACGTTCGCCGCCCGGCTCGGCGACCGCGGCCACGTACAGAAGGTCACCGGCAGCGCCACCGTCCTGCTGCTCACCGGCTGGCTGCTCCTGACGGCGGGCGCGCACCACCTCGTCTGGCTCGCAGCAGGTGTCGTCGCGCTCAACATCGGCCAGCAGGCCGTCCTCAACACCAGCCAGCAGGTTATCTACGCCCTGCGGCCCGAGGCCCGCAACCGCATGAACTCCGCTTTCTCCACCGTCTTCTTCCTCGGTGGCGCCCTCGGCTCCGCCCTCGCGACCCTCGTGTGGGCCATGGCCGGCTGGACCGGTGCGTCGATCGCCGGCACGGCCCTCGCCGCGGCCACCGTCCTCGTGTGGCTGCACGAACGTTCCCGATGACCGCCTCTACCCCTTCGGACAGTCGAGGATTCTCCATGGACATCACCGTGTTCA
>NZ_WWIA01000808.1 GCF_009870065.1 Streptomyces sp. SID5785
GGCGCGCCGGCTCGCCCTCGGGCGCGGGCTCGGCCTCCTCCACCGCCTCCTGCGCGGCGAGCGCCTCGGCGTAGGCGCGCACGGCCTCGGCGGGGGTGCCGCAACCCGGGCAGGCCAGGGCTCCGTTGAGGTGTCGGCGGCAGGGGTGGCAGTAGTCCATGACGTAGGGAGGCTAGGCGCCACGCGGCGAGGCAAGAAGACGACACTGTGAAACTTCTGTGCGGAAGACGCCCTTCCGGTGCGGGCCGATCCTCGCAGACCCATTGACACCCCCACAGGGCCGTCCTTACTGTCACGCCACGATTTCGAACGCATGACGAAATTTCGAACAGGACGGGGAGCAACGGCCTTGCGCATCACGGGAATCAGCACACATGTGGTCGGCACACCGTGGCGGAACCTGACCTACGTCCAGGTGCACACCGACGAGGGCATCACGGGTGTCGGCGAGACCCGGATGCTCGGCCGGACGGACGCGCTCGTCGGCTACCTGAACGAGGCCCGGACCAACCACATCGTGGGCTCGGACCCGTTCGCGATCGAGGACCTCGTGCGGCGCATGAAGTACGGGGACTACGGGCGGGCCGGCGAGATCGTGATGTCCGGCATCGCGGTCATCGAGATGGCCTGCTGGGACATCAAGGGCAAAGCGCTCGGGGTGCCCGTGTGGCAGCTGCTCGGCGGCAAGGTGACGGACCGCGTCAAGGCGTACGCCAACGGCTGGTACACGACGGAGCGCACGCCCGACGCCTACCACGAGGCCGCGAAGCGCGTCATGGAGCGCGGGTACCGGGCCCTGAAGATCGACCCGTTCGGCACCGGGCACTTCGAGCTGGGCCACGAGGAGTCCCTGTACGCGGTCTCGCTGATCGAGGCCGTGCGGGACGCCATCGGTCCGGACGCCGAGCTGATGCTGGAGATGCACGGGCGCTTCTCCCCCGCCACCGCGATCCGGCTCGCGAAGGAACTCGCGCCGTACGAGCCGGCCTGGCTGGAGGAGCCGGTGCCGCCGGAGAACCTCAAGGCTCTGGAGAAGGTCGCGGCCAAGGTCGACATCCCGATGGCGACCGGCGAGCGGATCCACGACCGGATCGAGTTCCGCGAGCTGTTCGAGAGCCAGGCCGTGGACATCGTCCAGCCCGACGTCGGCCACCTCGGCGGCATCTGGGAGACCCGCAAGCTGGCCGCGACCGCCGAGACGCACTACATGCTGGTCGCCCCGCACAACGTGGGCGGTCCCGTGCTCACCGCCGCCTCCCTCCAAGTCGGCTTCACCGCACCGAACTTCAAGATCCTGGAGCACTTCAACGACTTCGCGGACGCCGACATCAAGAAGGTCGTCAAGGGCGCCCCACAGGTCGTGGACGGCTGGTTCGAGCTGTCACACGAGCCGGGCCTCGGCGTCGAGCTCGACGTCGACGCGGCGGCCGAGTTCCCGCAGCAGCAGGCGAAGTTCGACCTGTGGGCCGAGGGCTGGGAGAAGCGCGCCCCGAAGGCGGACCGGTGAGCTCCGCGGTCGTCGTCGACGGTCCCGGCCGGCACCGGCTCGTCCCGCACACACCGATCGCCCCCGGCCCGGGCGAGGCCCGCGTCCGGGTGCACGCGGTGGGGATCTGCGGCAGCGACCGCGAGGTCCACCAGGGCAACCGGCCCGCGGCCTACGTGCGGTACCCGGTGACGCCCGGCCACGAGTGGTCCGGCGTCGTGGAGGCCGTCGGCGACGGCACACCGGCGGCGCTCATGGGCCGCAAGGTCGTCGGCGAGGGCTTCCGCAACTGCCAGGTGTGCGAGCGCTGCCACGCAGGTGACACGACCCTGTGCACCGCCGGGTACGAGGAGACGGGCTTCACGCGCCCCGGGGCGATGGCGCCCACGCTGACCCTGCCGGCCCGGCTGCTGCACGTCCTGCCCGACGGCGCGGACCTGACCGCCGCCGCGCTCCTGGAACCGGCGGCGTGCGTCGCCGCCGCCGCACTGCGGGCCGCCGCGGCGCCGGGTGCGCGGGTGGCCGTCGTCGGGACGGGAACCCTCGGGCTGCTCGCCGTGCAGATCCTCGCGGCAGGCTCACCCGCGGACCTGCTGGTCGTGGGCGTGGACCGCGAACGAGAGCCGCTGGCACGGGAGTTCGGGGCCACCGCCTTCCTGCCGCACGACGCGGAGCTGCCCGCCGACCGCGACGTCGTCATCGAGGCGGCCGGGTCCGCCTCGGCCGCCGGGACCGCGGCCGCGCTCCTGCGGCGCGGCGGACGGCTCGTCCTGACCGGACTGCCCGCGCCGGGCGCGGCCGGCCTCGATCCGACGGACCTGGTGGTGCGGCAGCTGGAGGTGCGGACCGTGTTCGGCGCACCGCCCGACGCCTGGGCGCACGCGGTCCGGCTGTTCGCGGCCGGGCTGCTCAGACCCCGCCCCCTGGTGACCCACGAACTCCCCCTGGAGAGCTTCACGGAGGCCATCGGACTGGTGGCCTCCGGAGACCCGAAGGTGGGCAAGGTGCTGCTGCGCCCCTGAGGGCCGTCCGGGCGCCGGCCCGGCCACCCCGCGACACGATCCCGAACCTCGTCGCGACCCCGAACGCCGTCGCGATCCCGAACCCCGTCCGACATGTCGAACGACGCACGAGAAGGCCTCCGTGACCGACACTCCCCGCCGCCCCGGCGAACCCGCCCTGTCCGCCCTGGGGCTGAGCGCCCCCGCCCCCCGCCCCGACGACGCCAGCCCGCACACGTTTCCCGACGGCGGCACCTGGCGCGTCGAGATCCCGTCGGTGGAGGGCCCGGAGGCCCTGGCCGCGGTGCTCGACGAGGCCGCGCGCCTGGACGTGCCCGTCCACCGGATCAGCCAGGGCAGCGGCGTCTGGATGCTGCGCGACACCGAGATCCTCGAGATGGCCGCGGCCACCGCCGAACGCGGCATCGAGCTCTGCCTGTTCACCGGCCCGCGCGGCACCTGGGACACCGGCGGCTCGGTGCGCACCGACTCGGGCGGCGCCGGGCTGCGCTCCCGGGGCCACGACGCGGTCGCCGGCTGCGTCGAGGACGCCGTGCGGGCCACGCAGCTGGGCGTCACGTGCCTGCTCGTCGCCGACGAGGGCGTGCTGTGGACCCTGCACCGGGCGCGCGCCGCGGGCGTCATCCCGGCCGGCACGACGCTCAAGGTCTCCGCCCTCATCGGGCCCGTCAACCCGGCCGCGTACGCCGTGTACGAAGGGCTGGGCGCCGACTCCCTCAACGTGCCCAGCGACCTGACCCTCGCCCACCTCACCGAGATCCGCCGGGTGTCGGCCGCGCCCATGGACATGTACGTCGAGGCGCCGGACGACCTGGGCGGGTACGTCCGGATGTACGAGATCGCCGAACTGGTCCGCCGCGGCGCCCCGTTGTACCTGAAGCTCGGGCTCGCCAAGGCCCCCTCCCTCTACCCCTACGGAGCCCATCTGCGCGACGTCACGCTCGCCACGGCGCGGGAGCGGGTGCGGCGCGGCCGGCTCGCGCTCGACCTGCTCGAGCGGCACGGCGCGGCGGGCGGAATGTCCCCTCTGGGCAGCCGACTGCCCGGATCCCTCCGTCGTTTCGACACGGCCCAATAACGTTCCCGGCACACAACTTCCCAGGTTCAGACAAGGCCGCGCAGAATCCGACACATCTCGTCTCGGTCGACCTTGTCCCCACCGTGCACTCGCGCAGCCCGACCGAATCTGCACTCACACCCAAGGATGATGACCATGGCAAACCGCCGAGCCGCACTCGTCGCGACCGCCGCAGGAGCAGCCCTCGCCCTCACGCTCACGGCCTGCGGCCAGAACAGCGAGGGCGGCAGCGAGGAGAAGGCGGGCAGCGCCAAGGGCGGCACGGTCGGCATCGCGATGCCGACCAAGTCCTCCGAGCGCTGGATCGCCGACGGCAAGAACGTCGAGAAGAACCTGCAGTCCAAGGGGTACAAGACCAAGCTGGTCTTCGGCGAGGACGACCCCGACCAGCAGGTCGCGCAGATCGAGAACCTGATCACGCAGGGCGTCAAGGCCCTGATCGTCGCCGCCATCGACAACAAGTCCCTCGGCAACGTGCTCCAGCAGGCCGCCGACGCCAAGATCCCGGTCATCGCCTACGACCGGCTGATCCTCGACTCGAAGAACGTCGACTACTACGCCTCCTTCGACAACACCAAGGTCGGCGAGCTGCAGGCGAGTTACATCGTCGACAAGCTGGGCCTGAAGTCCGGCAAGGGCCCCTTCAACGTCGAGCTGTTCGCCGGCTCGAACGACGACAACAACACCCGCTACTTCTTCGACGGCGCGATGAGCGTGCTCAAGCCGTACATCGACGACAAGAAGCTCGTCGTGCGCTCCGGCCAGACCGCGCTCAACCAGGTCACCACGCTGCGCTGGGACGGCGCCACCGCCCAGAAGCGCATGGACGACATCCTCACGAAGTCGTACAAGAGCGCCAAGGTCGACGCGGTCCTCTCCCCGTACGACGGCATCTCGATCGGCGTCCTGTCGGCGCTCAAGTCCGACAACTACGGCAAGGGTTCCAAGCCGCTGCCCGTGATCACCGGCCAGGACGCGGAGCTGGCCTCCGTGAAGTCCATCATCGCCGGGCAGCAGACGCAGACCGTCTACAAGGACACCCGCGAACTGGCGAAGGTCGCCTCGAACATGGTCGACGCCGAGCTCAACGGCAAGAAGCCCGCGGTCAACGACACCAAGACCTATGACAACGGTGCCAAGGTCGTCCCCTCCTACCTGCTGAAGCCGGTGAGCGTGGACAAGGCCAACTACCAGGAGGTCCTGGTGGACGGCGGCTACTACACCGAGGGCGACCTCAAGTGACCCCCGTCCGCACTGCCCCCACTGACTGAAAGGCACGACCATGGCGGGACCCGTCCTGGACATGCGCTCGATCGTCAAGACCTTTCCCGGTGTCAAAGCGCTCTCGGACGTCACGCTGACCGTACGTCAGGGCGAGGTCCACGCCATCTGCGGCGAGAACGGCGCCGGCAAGTCCACCTTGATGAAGGTGCTCTCGGGCGTCCATCCGCACGGCACGTACGACGGCGAGATCCTCTTCGAGGGAGAGGTCTGCCGCTTCAAGGACATCAGGGCGAGCGAGCAGCACGGCATCGTCATCATCCACCAGGAGCTGGCGCTCGTACCGTTCCTCTCCCTCGCGGAGAACATCTTCCTCGGCAACGAGCACGCCCGGCGCGGTCTCATCGACTGGCGCGAGACGCTGAAGCACGCCAGCACGCTGCTGCGCCGGGTCGGTCTCACCGACCATCCGGAGACCCGGGTCTCCGACATCGGCGTCGGCAAGCAGCAGCTGGTGGAGATCGCCAAGGCGCTGTCGAAGGAGGTGAAGCTGCTCATCCTCGACGAGCCGACGGCGGCGCTCAACGACGAGGACAGCGGCAAACTCCTGGATCTCATCCTGGAGTTGAAGCAGCAGGGCATCACCTCGATCATCATCTCGCACAAGCTGGGCGAGATCCGGCGGGTCGCCGACTCGGTGACGATCCTGCGCGACGGGCGTTCCATCGAGACGCTCGACGTGAAGGCGCCGGAGACCACCGAGGACCGCATCATCTCGGGGATGGTCGGGCGCGACCTCGACAACCGCTTCCCCGACCGCACCCCGCACCACCCCGAGGAGGGCGCCGCGCCCGCCCTGGAGATCCGCAACTGGACCGTGCACCACCCGATCGACCAGCAGCGCAAGGTCGTCGACGACGTGTCGATCGAGGTGCGGCGCGGGGAGATCGTCGGGATCGCGGGCCTGATGGGCGCCGGCCGCACCGAGCTGGCGATGAGCGTCTTCGGGCGCACGTACGGCCGGCACGCGGCGGGCACGGTCCTCAAGGACGGCAAGGAGATCCGCACCAAGACCGTCGCGGAGGCGGTCGGGCACGGCATCGCCTACGTCACCGAGGACCGCAAGCACTACGGCCTCAACCTCATCGACACGATCAACCGGAACATCTCGCTGGCCGCCCTCGGCAAGGTCGCCCGGCGCGGCATCGTCGACGAGCACGACGAACGCCAGGTCGCCGAGGGCTACCGGAAGTCGATGAACATCAAGGCCCCGACGGTCTTCGAACCCGTCGGCAAGCTGTCCGGCGGCAACCAGCAGAAGGTCGTCCTCAGCAAGTGGATCTTCGCCGGGCCGGATGTGCTGATCCTCGACGAGCCGACCCGTGGCATCGACGTCGGCGCCAAGTACGAGATCTACACGGTCATCGACCAGCTGGCCGCGCAGGGCAAGGCGGTCGTCTTCATCTCCTCCGAGCTGCCCGAGCTGCTCGGGATGTGCGACCGCATCTACACGATGGCCGCGGGACGGCTGACCGGTGAGGTCGCGCGGGCCGACGCCACGCAGGAAGTGCTGATGCGCCAGATGACCAAGGACAAGCAGAACCCGCAGGACGCGCAGGACCCGCAGGACCCGCAGGACGGGACGGCCGAGAGGGACGAAGAGGTAACCCGATGAGCACCGACGTGACCGACAAGAGCCCGGCCGCCGCGCCGCCGGGCGGCTCCGCGGGCGGGGGCCTGCTGCAGCTGGTGCTTGACGGCCTGCGCCGCAACATGCGCCAGTACGGGATGCTGATCGCGCTCGGCCTGATCGTGGCCCTCTTCGCGGTGTGGACCGACGGCGACCTGCTGCTGCCGCGCAACGTCTCCAACCTCGTCCTGCAGAACAGCTACATCCTGATCCTCGCGATCGGCATGATGCTGGTGATCATCGCGGGGCACATCGACCTCTCGGTCGGCTCGCTGACCGCGTTCGTCGGCGCCTTCGCGGCCGTGCTCACCGTCGAACACGGCGTGGCCTGGCCCGTCGCGCTCGTGCTCACGCTGCTGGTGGGGGCGGTGGCCGGGTCCGTCCAGGGCTTCCTCATCGCGTATCTGGGGATACCGTCGTTCATCGTCACCCTCGCCGGAATGCTGCTCTTCCGCGGTCTGACGGAGATCCTCCTGAAGGGGCAGACCGTCGGCCCGTTCCCGGGCGGCCTGCAGAAGATGGGCAACGGCTTCCTGCCGGAGGTCGGCCCGAACACCAACTACCACAACATCACGCTGCTGCTCGGGCTCGTGCTGATCGTCTTCGTGGTGGCCCAGGAGGTCCGGGACCGCCGGCGCGAGAAGGAGTTCTCGCTCCAGGTCCTGCCGCGCAACCTCTTCCTGCTCAAGCTCGTCGCGATCGTCGCGGCGATCCTCGTCGTCACGATGCTGCTCGCCAGCTACGAGGGTGCGCCGATCGTCCTGCTCATCCTCGGCGTCCTCGTGGTGGGCTACGGCTACGTGATGCGCAACGCCGTCTTCGGCCGCCACATCTACGCGATCGGCGGCAACCTGCCCGCCGCCAAGCTGTCCGGCGTCAAGGACAAGAAGGTCACCTTCCTGGTCTTCCTGAACATGGGCGTGCTCGCGGCGCTGGCGGGCCTGGTGGTCGCGGCCCGGCTCAACGCGGCCTCGCCCAAGGCGGGCCTGAACTTCGAACTCGAGGCCATCGCCTCGTCGTTCATCGGCGGCGCCTCGATGAGCGGCGGCGTCGGCACGGTCCTCGGCGCCATCATCGGCGGCCTGGTCCTCGGCGTCCTCAACAACGGCATGAACCTGCTGAGCGTCGGCACCGACTGGCAGCAGGTCATCAAGGGCCTGGCGCTGCTCG
>NZ_WWIA01000809.1 GCF_009870065.1 Streptomyces sp. SID5785
CCGGCCCGCGGGAAGAGCCGCAGGCCGATCACGGCCGGCTGGAGGCCGCGGGTCCTCCTGGCGCCGAGCGCGGCGCGGACGACGCGGGTGCGCAGCCATGCGTATGGGTCGGTGTCGGGCCCGTCGGCGAGGTCCTGGGCGACGCGCGGGAGAGCGCGCTGGACGAGGCGGTGCGCGTCCAGCACCCGGCGGTGGCGGCCCCGGTCGTCGGGCAGGACGAGGTAGGCGAGCCGCACCAGGCGCGTGTACTGCTCGACGAGGACGGCCTCGGCCCGGTCGACGGCTATCCGGCGCTCGGGCTGGTGGTCACTGCGGGGTTCGGGGGCGCGCGGGCGCAGCCTCCCCTTCGACTCGGGCATGACACGTCAAACGACCGACGCCCGTGGCGGACACCCCGGCACCGCGGATGAACGGAATTGCATCACCTCTGCCGCATGACGTCGTTTCCGTGCGCGTCCGGGGCCGAATCGCCTGCGGATCTGCCGGTACCCCAGCACGTGACCGCGGCTGGGCCCGCTCTCCTGCCCAGCGGGACGGATGCCGCCCGCGGCACCGTCCCGGCCGGACCCGCCGTCCGCTAGAGTGCGTCGCGGGCCGTGACTGGCGCTGGGGTGGAGCACCACCGGGGAGCGGCTCGACGCGATGTCACAGCCGTGCGCCTGGGCGATCGTTCCCTCACGCCCGGAGGAAGACATGTCTGCGACTCGGACGGCCCGCATCATGGACGGCGCGGCTCTCGCGCGGCGCATCGTCGACGACACCGCGACGAAGGCGGCACGGATCGCCCGGATCACGGGCAGCAGCCCGTGTCTGGCGACGGTACTGGTGGGAGACGATCCCGCGTCGGTCACCTACGTCCGCATGAAGCAGGCGCGTTGTGCGAAGGCGGGTATCGAGTCCCGGCACATCGCCCTGCCCGCCGGCACCACGACCGCCGCGCTCGTGGAGACACTCGCCGGCCTGTCCGCCGATCCGGGCGTGCACGGCATCCTGCTCCAGCATCCCTGCGGCCCGCACATCGACGAGCGTGCCGCGTTCGACGCCATCGCTCCCGAGAAGGACGTCGACGGGGTGACGTCGCAGTCGTTCGCGGCCATGAGTCTCGGGCTGCCGGGCTTCGTGTCGTGCACGCCCGGCGGGATCATGCGGCTGCTGGCGGAGTACGACGTGGAGCTCGCCGGGAAGCGGGCCGTCGTCGTGGGGCGCAGCGCGATCCTCGGGAAACCGGCCGGGATGCTCCTGCTCGCGCAGGACGCGACGGTCACGTACTGCCACTCCCGCACGGAGGGTCTCCCGGAGATCGTCCGGGAGACGGACGTCGTGGTGGCGGCCGTGGGGCGACCCCGGCTGATCCGCGGTGCGGACATCAAGCCGGGCGCGGTGGTCGTCGACGCGGGGTACAACGCGGGGAACGTGGGTGACGTGGACTTCGACGGCGCGGTGGGGCGGGCGGGTCTGATCACGCCCGTGCCCGGCGGCGTCGGTCCGATGACCATCGCCGTCCTGCTCACGCAGACCGTCGAGGCCGCCGCGCTCCAATCGGGCATCGCCGACCCGGGCCCCGCCGGCAGCTGAGCGTCCACCGGAGGGGGCGGCTCTTCTACGCCTGCTGCGGTCCCGGACCGTGGCCCAGGGTGTCACCGGCGATCTGGGCGAAGGCGCGCACGAGAGGGCTCCGTGTGCCCTTCGCCCAGGCCACGACCACCGTGCTGCGGGGCCGGTCGTCGAGGGGGACGACGGTCAGACCGTGGGGCACCGGCTGACCGGCCGGGGCGACGGCCGCCGTCCCGTTCCACAGGGCGGCCTGCAGGCACTCCTGGATCGTCCGGACGACGGGCCCGGGGTCCCCCTCCCCCGTCCAGAACGCGGCCCACACCGGGTCGGTGCCCTCCGGCAGACGTACCCAGGGGCGTCCTCGCAGCTCCGCCGTGGACACCGTGGCGCGGCCGGCGAGCGGGTCGTCCGTGCGCAGGACGACGCCGACGGGCACCGCGTGCAGGGCCCGCGCGCTCAGGCCCGTGGCGTCGAAGGGCGTCCGTGTGAGGGCCACGTCCACCGCGCCGTTGCGGAGCCCGGCGGTCGGGTCCCCGAGGTCCGTCTCGTGCACCGTGACCCGGACATGCGGAAACCGGGCGCGGAACTGCGGGACGAGATGTGCGCCGACCTGCTCGGCGGTGTCGGCCAGGGTGCCGACGGTCAGGGTCGCCGTGCCCGCCGCGTCGCGTACCCGGCCGCGGATGCGGTCGGCCGCGCCGAGCAGGGTGCCCGCCTCCGCGTACAGGACCGCTCCGGCCGGTGCGAGGTCGACGCCGCGCGGGGTGCGTTCGAACAGGACGACGCCGAGTTCGTCCTCCAGCTGCCGGATGGCGCGGCTGAGCGGCGGCTGGGTCATGTGCAGGCGGGCGGCGGCCCGGCCCACGTGCCGCTCCTCGGCGACGGCGACGAAGTACCGGAGCTGGCGAAGGTCCACGCCGGGCACGATACCCGTGGGGTATCAGGGGTACCGAGCCGGACTTGGACGGCCGTCGGCGCACCGGCCGACGATGGGGGCATCCGCAGACGAGGGAGCGTGATGCACATGTCCGGGCCGCGACTCACGGTCGGCTGTTTCCCCTACGACACGACACGGCCGCTGCTCGACGGAAGCGTCGGGATCGACGGCGCCGAGGTCTCGGTGCGGACCGGGGCCACCCTTCCGGAGATCTTCGAACGGCTCGTGTGCGACGAGGAGTTCGACGTCGCCGAGCTGGGCCTGACGTTCTACCTCCGGCTCCTGGAGGCCGGAACCCTGCCGTACGTGGCCCTGCCGGTCTTCCCGGTCCGTATGTTCCGGCACTCGGCGGTGTTCGTGAACACGCACAGCGGTGTCCGCGGCCCCCGGGACCTGGCGGGCCGGACCATCGGCGAGTTCGGCACCTACGGCCAGGACCCGGGGGTGTGGAACAAGGGGGTGCTGATGGACGAGTACGGGTTCCGGCCCGAGTCGAGCCGCTGGGTGATCGGCGGCCTCGACCGTCCCGCGGCGCCGTTCGCGTTCACCCCGCACCCGCACCCGGCCGATGTCGACGTGCGGCCCGCCCCGGAGGGGAAGTCGCTGGGCGGCATGCTCGACGCCGGCGAGATCGACGTGCTGTTCACCGCGAACGTGCCGCAGTGCGTCCTCGACGGGTCCCCGAACGTCACGCGGCTGTTCCCCGACTTCGAAGCGGTGGAACGCGACTACTACCGGCGGACCGGCATCTTCCCGATCATGCACACGGTGGTGATGCGCAGGGACCTGCTGCGCGAGCGGCCGGAGCTCGCGCACTCCGTCCAGCGTGCGTTCACCCGGGCGAAGGACCTGTCGGCCGACCGCTACCGGCAGCGCCGCAGGTGGTACCAGGCGCAGACGATGGTGCCGTGGATGAACTCCCTGGTGGACCGCAACGCGGACCTCTTCCCGGAGGACTGGTGGCCCTACGGGGTCTCCGCCAACCGCACGACGCTCGACACGTTCCTGCGGTACCACGTCGAGCAGGGGCTGTCCTCGCGCCGCTGGACCGTGGACGAGATCTTCGCCGCCGAGCTGCTGGACACCTGACCCCGGCGGCCGGGGCCGCGGTCAGCGCGGGCCGGGCCCGGGGCCGGCCTGGAGGCGGAGGCCGGCCAGGGTCAGCTCCAGCGCGGCGAGGAACTGGTCCCGGTCGTCGTGCCCGGCGAACTCGTCGGCGATCTGCCGGACGAACGGGAACTCGCCCGCGTCGAGCGACCGCCACGACTGCGCGTAGCGGTCGAGGTACTCGTCCCGGCCCACCTCACCGTCCAGCAGCTCCTGCGGAATCTCCGCGCCCAGGTCGGCGGCCGTGCCGACGACGACGCCCGTCACCGCCGACACCGCGTGGAAGCGCTCGCGCGGGGTGAGGTCGAGGCGGAGCGTCTGCTGACCGAGCTTCTCGTACAGCCGCAGCGAGTTCCCCTGCACGTCGGTGTTGCGCATGAAGTAGGCCGACAGCCACGGCCGGTCCACGATCGCGTCGAACAGCGCCACGGCCATCACCCGCAGGTCGTCGATCGGGTCGGCGGTCTCCGGCTGGTCCTCGACGGCGGCCAGGACCCCGCCGATGGCGTGGTCGGTGGCGCGGTCGAACAGCTCGTCCTTGTTCGACACGTACCAGTAGATCGTCCCGACGCCCGTGCCGAGGCGCGCGGCGAGGGCGCGGAACGTCAGCGCCGACGCGCCCGCCTCGTCGAGCAGGGCCACGGCCGCGGTGAGGACGGCCTCCATGGAGTGCGTGGCGCGCCGGCGCCCCCGGGGGGAACCTCCGGCGTCGGCGGAGCTGGGTCGCGGGCGTGTCATGCCCTCCATCCAATCACAATTTGCCCCCTCATCGAACGACGTTCTAGTATGGAACGTCGTTCGATCGTCGACGACGTTCCCGAAAGGAGGCCGGCCATGACCACCACCGCCACCGAGCCCGCTTCGACCCGTACCTATCCGTCGCTGCGCGCCGCCTGGATCCCCCTGGCCGCGCTCTGTCTGGCCTTCTTCGTCGAGATGGTCGACAACACGCTGCTGTCCATCGCCCTGCCCACCATCGGCCGCGACCTCGGCAGCGGCACGACCGCGCTGCAGTGGGTCACCGGCGCCTATTCACTGACCTTCGGCGGCCTGCTGCTCACGGCGGGATCCATGGCCGACCGCCTGGGGCGCCGCCGCGTCCTGCTCGTCGGCCTCGCCGTCTTCGGCCTGCTCAGCCTGTGCGTCGTCGCGGTCGAGTCCGCCGGCGAGCTCATCGCCCTGCGCGCCGGGCTCGGCGTCGCGGCCGCCGCGATGGCGCCGATCACCAACTCGCTGGTCTTCCGCCTGTTCGACGATCAGGCGCTGCGCATGCGCGCGATGACCCTGATGATCGTCGTCGGCATGTCCGGCTTCGTGCTCGGCCCGCTCCTGGGCGGCTCCGTGCTGACCCACGTGCGCTGGGAGTGGCTCCTGGTCGTCAACGCGCCGATCGCCCTGATCGCCGCCGTCGGCGTGCGCCTCGGCGTCGCGCCCGACCGGCCGCAGGACCTCACCCGGGACAGGCTCGACCTGCCGGGCGCCGTCCTGAGCGTCCTCACCATCGGACTGGCCTGCTACTCGCTGACCAGCGGCGTCGAGCACGGCTGGCTCTCGACGGCGACGCTCGCGTCGATCGTCGGCGCCCTGGTCGCGGGCTGCGCGTTCGTGGTGCACGAGCGCCGCAGCAAGGCCCCGATGCTGGACCTGCGCCTCTTCTCGAGCGGCACCGTCCGCGGCGCCGCCATCGCCCAGATCGGCACCTCGATCGCGATGGCCGGCGTGATGTTCGGACTGATCCTCCACTTCCAGTACGCCTACGGCTGGAGCCCCATGCGGGCCGGTCTGGCGAACCTGCCGATCATCGTGACCATGATCGCCGCGACCCCGCTGTCGGAGTGGCTCGGCAAGAGGTTCGGGCACCGCGTCGCCTGTCTGGTCGGCGCGGCCTGTCTGACCGTCTCACTGGCCGGTCTCGCCTGGGGCGTCGACCACGGGTACGCCGCCATCGCCGCCTCCATGGTCGTGATGACCGTCGGGCTGCGCACCGTGATGACGATCTGCGCCGTCGCGCTGGTCGAGGCGATGCCCGCCAACCGCACCTCGATCGGCACCGCGCTCAACGACACCGCCCAGGAGGTCGGCACCAGCGTCGGCACGGCGGTCATCGGCACGCTGATCGCCGCGCTGGTCACCACGCAGCTGCCCGCGGGGGTGTGGCGCAGTGACCTCGTGCAGTCGTTCTTCCACGGCGAGCGGATCGCCTACGGGGTGCTCGCCGTGATCGTCGGACTGATCGCGACCGGCGGCGCGCTCACGCTCACGAACTCGCACACCGTGGACGAGCACGCCTGAGGCACCGACCCGCGGGCGCGCATCCGCGACACGTGGCTCCGTGCCGCACCCGCGCCGCCCGCACCACGCCGGGCCGGCCCCGATCCCCGGGACCGGCCCGGCGTGGTGTCTCCCCCGGCGCCGCCGTCACAGGCGCAGGTGGGACGCGCCGTTGAGATCGACGACCGTGCCCGACGCCCACATCGCCGCGGGAGAGGCCAGGAAGTGCACGGTCGCGGCGATCTCCTCCGCGGTGCCGACCCGGCCGAACGGGCTCTGCGCCCGCAGGTCCGCGCCCTCCGGCCCCGCCAGCCGGGCCGCCTGGCGCTCCGTGGCCACGAAGCCCGGGGCGACCGAGGTGACCGCGATGCCGTGCGGTGCGAGGGCGACGGCGAGCGACTGGCCCAGCGCGTGCAGGGCGGCCTTGGTCGTCCCGTACGCGGGGAAGTCGGGCTCCCCCTTGAAGGCGCCGCGGGAACCGACGTTGACGATGGCACCGCCGTCGCCGCGCTCGATGAGGTGCCGGGCGACGGCCCAGCACAGATCGGCCGGTGCGAGCAGGTTCACGTCGACCATGCGCCGCCACACGCGCTGCCAGTCCGCCAGCGGGGTACCGGCGACCGGATGCCGGTTCGCCGCCGTCGGCGCCACTCCCGCGTTGTTGACCAGGACGTCCACCGATCCCAGGGCCGCGACGGCCCGCTCGACGAGCTGCTCGGCGGCGCCGGACTCGCCGAGGTCGGCCCGGAGCACCGCGTGTCCCTCGCCGGGCAACTGCCTCAGCGTCTCCTCGGCCTCCGCGCGGTCGCTCGCGTACTGCACCGCGACCCGGTCGCCGCTCCGGGCGAACGCCAGCGCGACCGCCCGCCCGATCCCCCGCGAACCACCCGTCACCAGCACGGACCTCATCGCACGGCCTCCCCGCGCGGGACACGCCGGACGAGCGGCGGGGCGGATGGGGTGAGGGCACGGCAGGGCATGGCACTCTCCTGGTCGGCGGACCTGACGCCACGGGCCGGGCGTGGGCACGGACCTGACGGCGTCAGGACCTGGCGGCCCGTTGGTGCTTACGCGCGTGGACTCTACGTGAGACGTCCGACGCCCCCGCACACCGCCGGGTCGCCTCGGCGCCGCGGGCTCAGCGGGACGTGAGGGCCTCGGGCCGGGGGCGTGCCGGGCTCCGGCCCGCGGGCACGGTCCGCGGCCGGCGCATCGAGCCGACCGTCACCACGATCCAGGCTGCGGCCCACACCGCCCCCACCACCAGGGCCGCCACGGCGGGCGCCGGATGCGGTGGGGGCTCGCCCAGGCCGGGGGCGGCACCGGTCGCCCGGGCGGTGAATCCGACGACGCCCGCCGTGACCATGGCGATCCCCGTCCAGGACACGGCCCAGACCGTCCAGCGGACCAGGCGTCCTGTGAGCGGCAGGAGGAGCAGCAACGCGACGGCCGCCATGCCGAGTCCGAGGCCCGCGTTGCCCAGTTGGGCAGAGAGGACGTCGCTGCCGCTGCGCCCGGCGTACGAGGACTGCGGTGCGGGGAAGCCCGGCATGCCCAGCTCTTCCCTGCGGGCCAGGTCCACCTTGCTGACGGTGTAGGCGAGGGCGCCCGCGCAGGCGACGGCGGCGGCGAGCGGCCGGGCCCACGCCGCCCGGCCGGGGTTCATGTTCGTACGGTCTCGGCTCATGGGTCCAGCCTGGCCGTGGCGCCCGGCAGGGACCTCCTCCCCCGGTACCGGCCGCCTCCGCCGCGCGGCGGAGGGACGGCGCCGGTCCTGGACGCCGCCCGGCGCGGGCCGCCCTGCTCACCAGTCGTGCACGCTCCCGTCCGCCAGCCGGTTCACCGGCAGGTAGGCCGCCTCGTACGGGTGCCGGGCCGCGAGGTCCTCGTCCAGCTCCACGCCGATGCCGGGCGCCTCGCCCGGGTGGAGGTGCCCGTCGGCGAACGTGTAGGCATGGCGGAACACCTCCTCGGTGAGCGCCGTGTGTCCCGAGTACTCCTGGATGCCGAAGTTGTGGACGGCCAGGTCGAGATGGACCGCGGCCGCCATGCCCACGGGCGAGATGTCCTCAGGGCCGTGGATCGCGCTCCTGATCTGGTACTGGGCGGCGAAGTCGAAGAGCTTGCGCAGCGGGGTGACGCCACCGAAGTGCGTCACGGCGGAGCGCACGTAGTCGATCAACTGCTCGGTGATCAGGGCCTGGTAGTCGTGGACGGTGTTGAAGACCTCGCCGAGGGCGAGCGGCGTCGTCGTGTGCCGCCGGACCAGCCGCAGCGCCTCCTGGTTCTCGGCGGGCGTGCAGTCCTCGAGCCAGAAGGGCCGGTAGGGCTCGAGGTCCTTGCCGAGGCGGGCGGCCTGGACCGGGGTGAGCCGGTGGTGCGCGTCGTGGAGCAGCGGCAGCTCGGCACCGAACTCGGCGCGGACGGCCTCGAAGACGGTGGGGAGGAACCGCAGATAGGCGTCGGTGTCCCAGTCCTCGACGCGCGGGCGTGCCTGCTGGTGCGGGACCGCGGCGCCGGCGCCGTCGGTGGTGTGGACGCCGTAGACGGCCCGGAGGCCGGGGATGCCGGACTGGATGCGGACGGCCTGGTGACCGTCGTCGAGCGTGGCCCGGACGGAGTCGAGGAGTTCGGGGATGTCCCGTCCGTTCGCGTGCCCGTAGGTGCGCACGCGCTCGCGGCAGGCGCCGCCGAGGAGCTGGTAGAGCGGGAGTCCCGCCGCCTTCGCCTTGATGTCCCACAACGCGACGTCGACCGCGGCGATCGCGGCCATGGTGACGGGCCCGCGCCGCCAGTACGCGCCGCGGTACAGGTACTGCCAGGTGTCCTCGA
>NZ_WWIA01000810.1 GCF_009870065.1 Streptomyces sp. SID5785
GGCCGCGCCCTGGCCCTCGTGGGTGCCGTACGCGTCGAACGCGCCCGGGTCGGCGCGCAGCAGGTCGCGCTGCCGCAGCAGGGCTCCGGCCTGGGCGAAGCGCAGCGGCAGGCCCTCGGACTCGAACCACAGGTCGCCGGCCCACTGCGCTTCCTCGTCGGTGAGGACGCGGCCGACGGCGCGCTCCAGGAGCTCGAGGCCGGCGCCGCGGCCGAGGCCTTCGAGGAAGACCTCCTCGACGTGCGCGTCGGAGGACGGCGCGGCGACGTCGGGGGTGGTGGCGAGCAGGAAGGCGCACTCGGGCGTGGCGTCGAGGAGTTCGTCGAGGGCCGCGCCGCCGAACTCGAGGTCGTCCAGGAGGACGACGGCGCCTATGTCGTGGACGAGTTCCAGCAGGAGCGCGCGGTCGGGGCGGTGCAGCGGTGCGTTGTGGACCGCGGTGAAGAGGTCGTGGAGGACGTCGCCGGCCGAGCGGTGGTGGCCGGACAGCCGGATCACGCCGTCGGGCGCGATGTCGGCGCAGTCCTCGGCGATCTGGTCGAGCAGCGCGGTGCGGCCCGATCCGGACGGGCCGGTCAGGCGCACGGAGCGGCCGCGGGCCAGGAGCCGGACGAGCCGCTCGCGGACCTCCTGGCGCTCCAGGAGCGGCAGCCGGGGCAGTGCGGGCCCGGGCGGCAGCGGTGGCCGCGCCGCGCGGGCCAGGGCGGCGCGCTCGGTGGCGTCGTACTTGACGGGCCGGCCCGGCCGTTCGCCGGGCGGGCAGGGTTCGATCTCGCTGCCGTCGACGGGATTGACGGTCAGCAGGAAGTCCCCGGCGACCAGCTGCACGGTGCGGGCGAGCGCGGGTGCGGGCTGGCCGAAGTCGGGCGTGATCGGGTCGCGCGGGCGCGGTCGGCCCCCGCGGCCGGGCGTGTCGTGCTCGCGCCGGTCCTGGCTGAAATCTTCCGGTCCCCGGTTCATCGGGTCCATGGTCAAAGCCCCCCAAAAGCGTGGTGTGCCGCTGCCCCTCCCGGCCTGTGCACACTGCGCTGTCGCTTCTGGTCCGGTGCCCGCGCGGCGGGTGGTGATACCGCGGGCGACCGAACCCTAGACCTTGGCACAGTATCTACGAACGGGCGGGGTGCCACCCGGCCCGAGACGTCACAGTCTCGTGAGGATTGTGCGTGCTTCCCACAGGAATGGACGATTCATGCCCGGGTCGCCCCGGCCCCGCGGTGCGCTCAGACGCGCGGCAGCGACTCGACGCCGATGCCGCCCTCGATCGCGAGGATCCGGTGCAGCCGGGTCGCGACCAGCAGGCGCTGCATCTGCGGCGGCACGCCCCGCAGCACGAGCCGCCGGCCGCAGCGGCCGGCGCGGCGGTGGGCGCCCATGATGACGCCGAGACCGGTCGCGTCCCACGAGTCCAGTTCGGACAGATCGAGCACCAGATCACCGATGCCGTCGTCGACGGCGTTGTGCAGGACCGTACGGGCGTCCGCCGCGCTGCGGACGTCGAGGCGCCCCCCGACGACCAGCCCGGCGTGGTCGCCCCTGATGTGCATATGTGCTCCCCCTGGTCCGAGAGGTGTCCGTGTGATCTGGGTATGTCACTGCAACTGACTGGCCCGGAGGGTCAGAAGTTGCCGTCCGTAAGCGAACCGATACCGAAATCACCCCGAGGGGTGACACGGAGTCAGGCCCGCCTTCGATCGTGCGTTCAGCCGTGCTCGTAGAAGCCCTGCCCGCTCTTGCGCCCGATGTCACCCGCGTCCACCATCCGGCGCATCAGCTCCGGCGGGGCGAACTTCTCGTCCTGCGACTCGGTGTAGATGTTCTCGGTGGCGTGCAGCAGGATGTCGACGCCCGTCAGATCGGCCGTGGCGAGCGGTCCCATGGCGTGCCCGAAGCCCAGCTTGCAGGCGATGTCGATGTCCTCGGCGGTGGCGACGCCCGACTCGTAGAGCTTCGCGGCCTCGACGACGAGGGCGGAGATCAGACGGGTCGTCACGAAGCCGGCCACGTCACGGTTGACGACGATGCAGGTCTTGCCGACGGACTCGGCGAAGGCGCGGGTGCGCGCCAGCGTCTCGTCGCTCGTCTTGTAGCCGCGCACCAGCTCGCACAGCTGCATCATCGGGACGGGCGAGAAGAAGTGGGCACCGACGACCCGCTCGGGACGCCCGGTGACCGCCGCGATCTTGGTGATCGGGATGGCGGAGGTGTTGGACGCGAGCACCGTGTCGTCCCGCACGATCTTGTCGAGCGTGCGGAAGATCTCGTGCTTGACCTCGAGCTTCTCGAAGACGGCCTCGACGACGATGTCGGCGTCGGCGACCGCGTCCAGGTCGGTCGTCGTGGTGATGCGCCCGAGCGCCGCCTCGGCGTCCTCGGCGGTGAGCCTGCCCTTGCTCACGAACTTGCCGTAGGACGCCTCGATGCCGCCGGTGCCGCGGGCGAGGGCTTCGTCGGTGACGTCGCGCAGAACGACGTCCCAGCCCGCCTGGGCGGATACCTGGGCGATGCCGGACCCCATGAGACCGGCTCCGATGACGGCGAGCTTCCCTGCCACGTGCGACTCCCCTTACCGCGGACGACCCGCGAAAGCGCCGGAGCGCCGACGGGGCCGGCGCCTACCGCTTCACCACTGTTCACATTGCTCTTTTGCGGACCCTAGCGTCCGTGAGTGGCCGTGTGACCACTAAGAGATGCGCGTCACGTCTCGAATGACGGACATCACACCGGGACGGCCCATCAGGCGCCGCGCACGGCGTAGTTGAGCACCTTGGCGCTCAGCAGATCCTCGATGTCGTCGAGCACGTCGAGCATGTCGCGGGACACCTCGGCGGGCCGGCCGCCCGCGAGCATGCGGCGGCCGATCTCGCCCATGACGGTCTGGTGCACCCAGTTGATCTGGCCGGCGACGAGGGTGGGGCGCGGGTCGAGCGGGTCGGCGCCGACCTCTTCGCGCAGCGTGGCCTCGATGTTCTCCAGGACCTCCTGGCCCAGGCGCCACATGCGCGACCTGAGCGTCGGGGCGTCGTGCAGGACCCGCATGAAGCGGCTGTAGCCGTCCATCAGGCCGACCCGCGGGGACACCGACTCGACCTCGTCGCGCAGTTCGCGCAGGACGGCGCGGGCGGCGGACTCCCCCACGTCGCGGCCGCGCACCCAGCGCGACATCCGGTCGACGACGCCGGCGCTGCGGTCGAGGAAGAGATCCTCCTTGGCCGGGAAGTAGTTGTAGACCGTGTTCACGGAGACGTCGGCGGCGTCGGCGATCTCCGCGATGGTCACCGCGTCGAACCCGTGATCCAGGAACAGGCCCGTCGCCACGTCCGAGATGTGCTGCCTGGTCTGGCGCTTCTTCCGCTCCCTGAGCCCTTCTGCCATGCCCCGACCCTAGAGCCTGTCCGCGCCCCGGCCATCCTGGGTTCATTGGAATTTTGGTGTCATTGCAAAATTGCAGCGCTTCTGCTTTTCTGAGGTCATGGCAGTCATCAGCACGTCCGGGCTGGCCCGGACCTTCTCCACCCGCCAGGGGCCCGTCGAGGCGGTGCGCGGCATCGACCTGCGCGTCGACCCCGGCGAGATCCTCGGCTTCCTCGGTCCCAACGGGGCGGGCAAGACCACGACCCTGCGCATGCTCACCACGCTCCTCGCGCCCACCGGCGGCGCCGCCACCGTCGCCGGCTGCGACCTCGTGGCCGACCCCGCGGGGGTGCGCCGCGCGGTCGGCTACGTGGCCCAGTCCGGCGGCGTCGACCCGCACGTGTCGGTGCGCGAGGAGCTGGTCACCCAGGGCCGGCTCTACCGGCTGACGCGGGCTCAGGCGGTCGCACGCGCCGACGAGCTCGCCGCCGACCTCGGCCTCGACGCCGTCATGGACCGGCGCACGGCCGCGCTGTCGGGCGGGCAGCGGCGGCGTCTGGACATCGCGATGGGGCTGGCGCACCGGCCCGCGGTCCTCTTCCTCGACGAGCCGACGACCGGCCTCGACCCGGCCAGCCGCGCCGGGCTGTGGGACCTGGTGCGCCGGCTGCGCGACGAGCACGGCACCACGGTGTTCCTGACCACGCACTACCTCGACGAGGCGGACGCGCTCGCGGACCGGATCGTGGTGGTGGACCGCGGGGTCGTGGCCGCCGACGGCACCCCGGAGGCGCTCAAGCAGGCCCACGGCGGCTCGGCGCAGGCGACACTCCAGGACACGTTCCTGGCCATCACCGGGCGCGGCCCCGCACCGGTGGACTCGACCCCGGTGGCGGTGTGACGACGATGACGACGACGACGACGCCCTCGCGGCAGGTGCCGACCGGACCGGCCGGGACCGCGCGCGGCACCCTGCTCTCCGACACCGCGCTGATCTTCGGCCGGTACGCCCGGCAGACGCTGTCCTCCCGGTTCCAGATGCTCTTCGGCGTCCTCATGCCACTGCTCTACCTGGTCTTCTTCGGGCCGCTTCTCGACGGGCTGCCGCTCGGGACCGCGGGAAGCTCCTGGCAGGTCCTGGTGCCGGGGCTGCTGCTCCAACTCGGCCTGTTCGGCGCCTCGTTCTGCGGGTTCGCGATCATCCTGGAGAAGAACAGCGGCGTCGTGGAGCGGATGCGCGTCACCCCGGTGAGCCGGCTGGCGCTGCTGCTCGGCCGGGTGCTGCGGGACACGGCCCTGTTCCTGTTCCAGGCCGTGCTGCTCGTCCTCGCCGCGCTGGTGCTCGGTCTGCGCGCCCCGCTCGCGGGCGTCCTGATCGGGTTCGGGTTCGTGGCGCTGGTGGTCGTGTCCCTCGCCTCGCTGTCGTACGCGCTCGCGATGCGGGTCCGCTCCCCGCAGGAGTTCGGTCCCGTCATCAACGCGGTGAGCATGCCCTCGATGCTGCTGTCCGGCCTGATGCTGCCGATGGCGCTCGCGCCGGGCTGGCTGGACGTCCTGTCGCACGTGATGCCGCTGCGCTACCTGGTGGACGCGATGCGGGACGCGTACGTGGGCTCGTACGCGACGGCGCACATGCTGTACGGGGCTCTGGTCGCGCTCGCGTTCGCGGGACTCGCCGTGACGGTGGGCACACGTGTCTTCCGGCGGGCCGGTGCCTGACCAGGCCCTGTCTTAGGCTGGCCGCATGGTCAATCTGACGCGCATCTACACCCGTACCGGCGACCAGGGCACCACGGCCCTCGGTGACATGAGCCGCACCGCCAAGACCGATCTGCGGATCTCGGCCTACGCCGACGCCAACGAGGCGAACGCGGTCCTCGGCACGGCGATCGCCCTGGGCGGGCTCGACGACGAGGTCGTCACGGTGCTCACGCGCGTGCAGAACGACCTGTTCGACGTGGGCGCCGACCTGTCGACGCCCGTCGTCGAGGACCCCGCGTACCCGCCGCTGCGCGTCGAGCAGTTCTACGTGGACCGGCTGGAGGCGGACTGCGACCGCTTCAACGGGGAGCTGGAGAAGCTGCGCTCGTTCATCCTGCCGGGCGGCACCCCGGGCGCGGCCCTGCTGCACCAGGCCTGCACGGTCGTGCGCCGCGCGGAGCGGTCGACGTGGGCCGCGCTCGAGGTGCACGGCGAGACGATGAACCCGCTCACGGCGACGTACCTGAACCGCCTGTCCGACCTCCTGTTCATCCTGGCCCGCACGGCGAACAAGGCGGCCGGTGACGTGCTCTGGGTGCCCGGCGGGGAGCGGTAGCACGCGCTCAGCCCCTGCCGGCCGGCACCGCGGGGGCCTTCTTCGGGAACAGCGTGTAGCTGACCGCGATGACCAGGTTGATGCCGATGACGACGAGCATCCGCTGCTGCCAGGCGTGCAGCGAGCCCACGTCGCCGTCGCCGCCCACGTACCAGGCGGCGCCCTGGAGCAGACCGATGGCGATGAGCGAGGCCAGGGTCCACCGTCCGGCGATCTTCCACTCGTGGACGGCGCGCGCGGCGCCGTACTTCGGGGTGTGCGGCGGCGGGCCGCCCGCGAAGCGGTGGGCGACACGGACGTCGACCCACGTGATCGTGTAGTGGCCGAGGGCGATCGAGTACCCGATGTAGGCGGCGGCCAGGCCGTGCTTCCAGTCCGGCTCGGCGCCGTTCTTGAGGTCGATCACGGTGACGACGAAGAGCACCGCTTCGAGGAGCGGCTCGCACAGCAGGACCGCGACGCTCGCCCGGGGCATCTTCGCGCCGTAGCGCAGGGCGAGGCCCGCCGCGAGCAGCACCCAGAAGGCGACCTCGCAGATGACGATCAGTACGGCGACCATGGTGGACGTCCCTTCCGTGGGCAGGCTCCCCTCCAGGGTCCGGGCCGCCCGGCCGCCTCGCGTCGTCGCCCGTGACGAGACGCCACTGCATCCTTCGATGTAGCCGGGCCGCGTCCGCCTTCGTCCCGCGGCACCATGCCGGGCCCGCCGCGGGCGTGTTGGATGGGTGCATGCGCCCCGCACTCCCCCGCCCGCACCGCGACGACGTCCGGATCGCCGTCGGCGGGCTGCTGGGTGGTCTGGTCCTGTGGGGCATCGGGCTCGGCATGAACACGGGCCGGCTGTTCGACGGGCCCTGGCTGCTCGTGCCGCTGGCGGCGATGTCCGCGCTGGAGCTGCTGCGCCGCACCCGGCCGCGGCTCGCCGTGACGCTCGGCACCGTCACGGTGGTCGCCGACCAGTTCACGCAGGGCAGCCTCGCGACGGTGCTGATGTTCACGGACCTCATGTACGCGGGCGCGCTGTACGGGCCGCCCGTCATGGCGCGCCGGCTGCCGGTGGTGACGGGCCTGCTCACGGTCGGCGCGACGCTGGGCTTCCTGGCCTGGTGGCGGCAGCCGGAGGCGGTCCTGGTCGGCGTCGCGACCGGCCTCGTCTCGTTCGGGCCCGCGGCCACCGGCCTGCTGGTGCGCCAGCACCGGGACCGGGCGGCCTCCGAGCGGCTGCGCGCCGAGCAGACCGCGCTGCTCGCCGAGGTGGACCGGGCGCAGGCGGTGACCGCGGAGCGCGCCCGGATGGCCCGCGAGCTGCACGACATGGTGGCGAACCACCTGTCGGCCATCGCGATCCACTCCACGGCCGCGCTGTCCATCGACGACCCGGCGACCACCCGCGGCGCCCTGGAGACGATCCGGGAGAACAGCGTCGACGGGCTGGCCGAGATGCGCCGCCTGATCGGCATCCTGCGGGACGCCGGTGACGACACCGAGCCCGCCGCCGCCCCCACGCTCGACGGCCTCGGCGCGCTCGCCGAGCAGTCCCGGGCCAACGGACTGGACGTCGCGGTGCGCGTGACGGGCCCGCTGGACGGGCTCCCGGCGCCGGTGGAGCTGGCCGCGTACCGCATCGTGCAGGAGTCGCTCACCAACGCCCTCAAGCACGCCTCCCCCGGCCGCGTCACCGTCGAGCTGGAGCGCACGGACGCCCGCGTCGAGGTGCGGGTCACGAGCCCCTACGGGGACCGGGACGGCCCGCGGGCGCCCGGCTCCGGGGCGGGGCTGGTCGGCATGCGGGAGCGCACCGGGCTGCTCGACGGCAGCTCGAGGCGGGGCCGTGCGCGGCCGGGCCCGGGGCGGGCGCCGACGCCAAGGTCTGGCGGGTGCGTGCCGTGCTGCCCCTGACCCGTCCCGCCCCGGAAGGAGACCCCGCGTGACCCACCAGCCCGAGCGGCAGCGGGAGCCGCAGGAGCCGATCCGTGTGCTCGTCGCCGAGGACCAGTCCGCCGTACGGGCCGGGCTCGTCCTGATCCTGAACAGCGCGCCGGACATCGAGGTGGCCGGTGAGGCCGAGGACGGTGAGCGGGCGGTGGCGCTGGCCCGGGAGCTGCGGCCCGACCTGGTCCTGATGGACGTCCAGATGCCGCGCCTCGACGGGGTTTCGGCCACCCGTACGGTGGTCGGCGAGGGGCTCGCGGACGTGCTCGTGCTGACCACCTTCGACCTGGACGCCTACGTGTTCGGGGCGCTGCGCGCGGGAGCCTGTGGGTTCCTGCTGAAGAACACGGACGCGAAGGACCTGATCGCGGCGGTGCGCACGGTGGCCCGCGGCGAGGGGCTGATCGCGCCCGCGGTGACCCGACGGCTCATCGCCGAGTTCGCGGCGGGTTCCGCACGGGCCGAACGGCCGTCCCCGCCGCCGGAGTTGGCGGAGCTGACGCGGCGCGAGCGCGAGGTGCTCTCCTGCCTCGGCGAGGGCCTGTCGAACGCGGAGATCGCCCGGCGCCTCGACATGGCGGAGGCGACGGTGAAGACGCACGTCAGCCGCCTTCTCGGGAAGCTGTCCCTGCGCAGCCGGGTGCAAGCCGCGGTCCTGGCGCAGGAGTGGGGGATCTGAGGGCGGAGGGCCGCCGCGCGCAGATTGGCCGAAATCCTCAATTGGTTTAGACCTTGACCGCTGGTCCAGACCTTTCTATTCTCACCGCACTGCGTTGAGCACACCCCCCACCTCGGTGCTCAAGGGCGTCGCAGGGTTCCACCCCCAGCACGGACCCCGAGCACCCGAGGAGCACCCGATGCGCTCGACCGACGTACCCAGACCAGAACCCAGACCCGTAGCCGCCCGCGGACGGCGCCGGCACCGCGCCACCGCCGCACTCGCCACCCTCGTCCTGCCCGCGGCGGCCCTCGTCGGCCTCGCGACCCCGTCCCACGCGGCCGCCCAGGCCTCCGCGGTCACGGCGACCTTCGCCAAGACCCAGGACTGGGGCAGCGGCTTCGAGGGCAAGTGGACCATCAAGAACTCCGGCACCACGGCCCTCAGTTCATGGACCGTCGAGTGGGACTACCCCTCCGGCACCAAGGTCACCTCGGCCTGGGACGCCACCGTCACCAACTCCGCCGACCACTGGACCGCCAAGAACCTCGGCTGGAACGGGACGCTCGCCCCCGGCGCCTCGGTCTCCTTCGGCTTCAACGGCACCGGCCCCGGCGCCCCCGGCGGCTGCAAGATCAACGGCGGCTCCTGCGACGGCGGCGACGTCCCCGGCGACGCGGCCCCCTCCGCCCCGGGCACCCCGACCGCCTCCGGCATCACCGACACCTCGGTCAAGCTCTCCTGGCCCGCGGCCACCGACGACCACGGCGTCAAGAACTACGACGTCCTGCGCGACGGCACCAAGGTCGCCACCGTCACCGGCACCACGTACTCCGACACCGGCCTCACCGCGGGCACCGACTACTCGTACACGGTGCAGGCCCGCGACACCGCCGACCAGACGGGACCGGTCTCCAGCGCGGTCAAGGTCCACACGACCGGCGGCGGCACCGACCCGGACCCCGGCACCGGGGACGCCGTCAAGCTCGGCTACTTCACCGACTGGGGCGTCTACGGCCGCCAGTACTACCCGAAGAACCTGGAGACCTCCGGCTCCGCCGCGAAGATCACCCACATCAACTACGCCTTCGGCAACGTCCAGGGCGGCAAGTGCAC